>NZ_JBHVWC010000006.1:12308-140296 GCF_042882445.1 Kitasatospora sp. NPDC058218
GTCCCCCCGCACCGCGCGGGGGGACGGCGCCCGTCCGTGTCCCCTGTCCCGCCCCGCGCACCCGGCACCGTCGTACGCTGACGTTCACCCTCTCCCGGCCTTCCGAAGGTGGCGCAGTGAACCGATCGACCCCACCCGTGACCGTCCGCACCGCGACGTCCGCCGACGTCGACGCGATCGTCGCCACCCTGACGACCGCCTTCTTCGACGACCCGCTCTGGGGGCCGGCGTTCCCCGACCGCGAACGGCGGGCGGCCCAGGCCTCCGCGATGTGGCGCCTGTTCGCCACCTCGGCGCTGCGCTACCCCTGGACGCTGGTGACGGCGAACGTCGAGTCCGCCGCGCTCTGGATCCCGCCCGGCGGCACCGACCTCAGCCCCGAGGAGCAGGAGACCTTCGAGGAGTTCCTGCTCGGCATCACCGACCGGGCCACCGCCGACGGCCTGCTCGACATCCTCGCCATCCTCGAAGCGGCCCACCCGCGGACCGAACCGCACTTCTTCCTGAGCCTGCTCGCCACTCACGGCGACCATCGCGGCCACGGCTACGGCATGGGCCTGCTCGCCGAGAACCTCGCCCGGATCGACGCCCTCGGCGCCGCCGCCTACCTGGAGTCCTGCAACCCCGCCAACAACGAGCGCTACGAACGGGCGGGTTTCCGCGAGCTCGACCGGGTCACCGTCCCCTCCGGCCACGTCGTCTCGACCATGTGGCGCCCGGCCCGCCGCTGAGCGGCCCCCGGCACCGCCCGCCGGCCCGGGTCTGTGGCCCCACCGGCCCGGTGGTGGCAGAGTGGCGCCCATGTGCGGCCGCTTCGTCTCCACCACCACGCCCCAGGACCTGCTCGGCCTGCTCGGGGTGACCGGCTGGACCCCGGCCGAGACCCTCGCGCCGAGCTGGAACGTGGCCCCCACGGACCCGGTGTGGACGGTGCTGGAGCGGGTCGACCGCGAGACGGGCGAACTCGCCCGCCGGCTCCGCCCGGTGCGGTGGGGGCTCGTCCCCTCCTGGTCGAAGGACCCGGCCACCGGCGCGAAGCTGATCAACGCCCGGGCCGAGACGGTGCACGAGAAGCCCGCCTTCCGCTCCGCCTTCGCCAAGCGCCGCTGCGTCCTGCCCGCCGACGGCTACTACGAGTGGGTGCGGGTGGCCGCCGCCGAGGGCCGCAAGGCCTACAAGCAGCCGTACTACCTCCACCCCCGGGCCGGCGGCCCGCTGGTGATGGCCGGGCTGTACGAGTTCTGGCGCGACCGCTCGCTGCCCGAGGACGACCCGGCGGCCTGGCTCACCACCGCCACGATCATCACCACCGACGCCACCGACGCGGCCGGCCGGGTCCACGACCGGATGCCGCTCACCATCGGCCCGGACGACCTCGACGCCTGGCTCGACCCCGAACACACCGACCCGGCGGAACTGCGGCGGCTCCTGCACACCCCGGCCGGCGACGAACTCGCGGTCCGGCCGGTCTCCACCGCCGTCAACAGCGTCCGCAACAACGGCGCCGCCCTGCTGGAGCCCGTACCGGACCCGGTGGGCCACGGCGACGGACCGGGCTAGGAGCGAGCGAGCGCGGGCGCGGTCCGGAATCCGGGTGGCCGCAGCGCGGCGCCGTGACCGATGATCTCCGGATGCGCCCGTTGAAGCACGGCTACACCAACCGCACCGTCGGCGACGGGGCGGTGGTGGAGAAGACCTACCGGGGCCCCGACGCGGATCTCCGGCGTGCACGGGAGTACGCCTGGCTGACCCGGCTGCGGGGGACGCTGCCCGTGCCCCCGGTGCACGGCCTGGCCGACGGGACCCTCACCCTCGGGTTCGTGGCCGGCACGCACGGCCAGGAGCTGATGGCGTCGGGTCGTGCGGCGCAGGTCCTGGCGGCCTGCGGGACGCTGCTGCGCCGCCTCCAGGAGACCGCCCCGAGCCTGCTGGGAGCGGATGCGCAGGAGGGCGGCAAGGTGCTGTGCCACGGTGACTTCGGGCCCAACAACCTGCTCCTGGACCCGGAGACCTGCCAGGTCACCGCCCTGGTCGACTGGGAGTTCGCGCACCTCGGCGACCCGGTCGAGGACCTGGCCTGGTGCGAGTGGATCGTGCGGACGCACCACGCCGAGCACCGCGGCGAACTCGTCCACCTCTTCGAGGCCTACGGCCGGCCGGTGCCGGCGTGGCCGGTCCGCCGGGCCGCCATGGTGGCCCGGTGCGCCGCCCTCGAACGGTTCTGCCGCCGCCACGAGCCGGACGGCCCCGGGGTGAGGCAGTGGCAGGAGCGCGGCGCCGCGACCGCGGGCTGGCAGGAAGGCACCTGACGGGTGCGCGAACGGGAGCCCGGCCGCGCCGCCGGGACCAGCGGCCCGGCTCCGGGCGCGGCGCCCGGGACATGACCCGGGCGTCACCGGACCGCGACCGGGTGGAAGAGACGGCCCGTGCCCCAGGCGGCCGGGACAGCGGGCGGCGGAGCTTGGGTGACAGGCCCGGTACGCCGGGCGACGTCAGCCGCCTTCGCCACCCGATGGGGATCCCACCATGTCCGCACAGTCCGTGCAGCTCACCGTCCACGACACCCGCCGCGCCCGAAACCTGCCCGACCTGCTCGACCTGCAGGTCACCGCCCGGCCGGACGCCGTCGCCGTGACCGGCGGCGGCACACGGCTCAGCTACCGGGAACTCGCGGCCGCCGCCGCCGCACTGGGCGCCCGCCTGCACCACCTCGGAGTGGGGGCCGACGACTGCGTCGGCCTCTACGTCGACCCCTCGCCGGAGCTGATGGTGGGGGCCTGGGGAATCCTCCACGCCGGGGCCGCCTACCTGCCGCTCTCCCCGGAGTACCCGGAGGACCGGATCCGCTACATGATCGAGGACAGCCGGACCGGGGTGATCGTCACCCAGGAGCACCTGCGCAGCCGGCTGGCCGAGCTCGCGCCGCCGGGCACCCGGATCGTCACCTGCGCCGACCCGCACGACATCCACGAGGTGCACGAGGCCGGGGCCGACGGCGCCGCCCACCCGTTCCCGCACCAGAGCCAGGGCCCGGGCGACCCGCCGCCGAGCCCCCGGCCGGAGTCGCTCGCGTACGTCATCTACACCTCCGGCAGCACCGGCCGGCCCAAGGGCGTGATGATCGAGCACCACAGCATCGTGTCCCAGCTGCGCTGGCTGGTCGCCCGCGGGCACCTCGGGACGGACGCCACCGTGCTGCAGAAGACGCCGATGAGCTTCGACGCGGCGCAGTGGGAGATCCTGGCGCCCGCCGGCGGCGCGCACGTGATCATGGGCGCGCCGGGCGTCTACCGGGACCCGGAGGCCCTGATCGACACCGTCCGGGAGCACGGGGTGACCACGCTGCAGTGCGTGCCCACCCTGCTCCAGGCGCTGCTGGACACCGAACGCCTCGGCAGCTGCGACACGCTCCGGCGGCTGTACTCGGGCGGCGAGGCGCTCTCGCGCCGGCTCGCCCGCGCCCTGGCCGCCGAGCTGCCGCGGGCCACGCTGGTCAACCTGTACGGGCCGACCGAGTGCACGATCAACGCGACCGCCCACCTCGTCGACGCCGCCGCCGTGGGCGAGGACGCCGGGTCGGTGCCGATCGGGGTGCCGGTCGACCGCACCCACTGCTTCGTCCTCGACGGGGAGCTGGCACCGGTGGAGCCGGGCGCGACCGGCGAGCTCTACATCGGCGGCGTCCAACTCGCCCGCGGCTACCTGAACCGGCCCGATCTGACGGCGGAGCGCTTCGTCGCCTCGCCCCACCTCCCGGGCGAACGCCTGTACCGCACCGGGGACCTCGCCCACTGGAACCCGGACGGCACGCTCCAGTGCGCCGGCCGGGTGGACAACCAGGTCAAACTGCGGGGCTACCGGGTCGAGCTGGACGAGATCGCGCTCGCCATCGAGGAGCACACCTGGGTCCGCCGGGCGGCGGCGATCGTCACCGACGACCCGCGGACGGGCCACCGGAACCTGGTGGCGTGCGTCGAGCTGAACCCCAAGGAGGCGGCCCTGATGGACCAGGGGAACCACGGCGGCCACCACCAGTCCAAGGCGAGCCGGCTCCAGGTCCGGGCGCAGTTGTCCGACCCGGGCGTGCGGGACGCCGACGAGCTGGCCGGCCGGCCGGTGGTGGCGCTGCCCGGCAAGCGGGAGAGCGCGCGGCAGCGGCGCGAGACCTTCGCCCGCAAGACCTACCGCTTCTACGAGGGCGGACCGGTCACCCGGGACGACCTGCTGGCGCTGCTCGCCCCGCCCGCCGTGCCGGGCCCCGGCGCCCCGGGCCCCGCGCCAGGCCTCGCCGAACTGGGCGGGACACTGCGGTGGTTCGGGCAGTTCCACAGCGCCGAGCGGCTGCTGCCGAAGTACGCCTACGCCTCCCCCGGCGCGCTGTACGCCACCCAGCTGTACCTGGAGACGGGCGGCGGCGACGGGCTCGACGCCGGCGTGTACTACTACCACCCGGTCGAGCACACCCTGGTGCGGGTCGGCGACGGCGCCGGGGGCCCGGGCCTCACCGTCCACTTCCTCGGCAAGCGGCGTGCGATCGCGCCGGTGTACCGGAACAACATCCTGGAGGTGCTGGAGTTCGAGGCCGGCCACATGGTGGGCGTGTTCGAGGAGGTGCTGCCCGACCACGGGCTGGACATCCGGCCGCTCGGCATCCTGCCGTCCGTCCGGGCCGGGCTGGACGTGGCCGAGGAGGACCACTACCTCGGCTCCTTCGGGATCGGCCCCGCCGACGGCCGGCCGCGGCCGGACCGCACCGAGTTCTACGTCCAGGCCCACCCCGGGGGCGTCGAGGGCCTGCCCGCCGGCCAGTACCGCTACGCGGACGGCGCGTTGACGCGGATCTCGGACGAGCTCGTGCGGTCGAGGCACGTGATCGCGATCAACCAGCAGGTGTACGAGCGGGCCGGCTTCGGCATCACCGCCGTCAGCCGGGCCGACGAGCCGTGGCTGGAGTACCTCGGCCTGGGCACGGCCCTGCACCGGTTGCAGCGCCGCGGCGTCGACCTCGGCCTCGGGTTCATGTCCGCCGGCTACAGCTCGAAGTCCGGGCACCCGCTGCCGGCCGCGCGGCGGATCGACGCCGTGCTGGCCTCCTGCGGGATCGAGCCGGGCCCGTCGTACTTCTTCCTCGGCGGGAGGGTGAGCGGGGAGCAGATCCACAGCGAGGGCATGATCGAGGACGCCGTCCACATGAAGGGCCCGGCCGAGATCGTCCGGGACGAACTGGCCGCCGTCCTGCCCCACTACATGCTCCCCAACAAGGTCCTCGTCCTGGACGAGCTGCCGCTGACCGCCAACGGCAAGGTCGACGCGAAGGCCCTCGCCGCGAGCGCGGCGGTCCGCGGCACGGACGCGGGCGGCCCGCACGTCCCGCCGTCGACGCCGACCGAGCACCGGCTCGCCGCGGCCTGGGGCGGTGCGCTGCGGTACGAGGACGTCTCGGTGGAGGACGACTTCTTCTCCGCCGGCGGCAACTCGCTGATCGCCGTGGCGCTGATCAACCGGCTCAACCGGGAGTTCGGCACCCGGCTGCCGCTGCAGGTCCTCTTCGAGAGCCCGAAACTGGCCGACCTGGCCGCCCGGATCGACGACGACGCGGGCGAGCCCGGGTCGCGGCTGGTGCCGCTGCACCGCGGGGGCGCCGGCGGCCCGGTGTTCTGCTGGCCGGGGCTCGGCGGCTACCCGATGAACCTGCGCCTGCTCGGGCGCACCGTGGGCCGGCCGTTCTACGGCATCCAGGCGCACGGCATCAACGCCGGTGAGACGCCGTACCCGACGATCCGGGAGATGGCCGCGGCCGACCTCGCGGAGATCCGCCGGGTGCAGCCCGAGGGCACCTACACCCTGTGGGGCTACTCCTTCGGCGCCCGGGTCGCCTTCGAGACGGCCTGGCAGCTGGAGCAGGCCGGCGACCGGGTGGCGGACCTGCTGCTGATCTGCCCCGGCAACCCCGAGCTGCGCCGGGGCGACGGCGAGCGGCACGGGCGCGAGGCCTCGTACCGCAACCCCGCCTACGTGGCCATCCTCTACTCGGTCTTCGCCGGCTCGGTCGCCGGGCCCGACCTGGACGCGTGCCTGGCCGAGGCGCACGACGAGGACGGCTTCACGGCCTTCGTCCACCGGATCCTGCCGGAGCTCGGCGAGGAGTTGATCCGCCGGATCGCCCGGATCGTCGGGGAGACCTACGAGTTCGACTACAGCTTCGGCGAACTCGCGCGGCGGCGGCTGGACGCCCCGGTGACCATCGTCAAGGCCGCCGGCGACGACTACTCCTTCATCGAGGGGAGTTCCGGCTACTCGGCCGCGCCGCCGACCGTGCTCGAACTGGCCGGCGACCACTACGGCGTGTTGCGGGAGCGGGGCATCACCGAGTTGGTCACCGCGATCCTGTCCCGGCCGGTCGGCTGAGGCCGACGGTCAGAGCGCCTCGGGCGAGCCGGGTGGCAGCCTCCGCAGCCGCCCGGCCAGGTCGGGGGCGGCGAACGCCTCGGCGATGCGGTCCGGGTCCTCGACGAAGTGCTCCCAGGACTCGAAGTGCAGCGGGACCACCTGGCGGGCACCGAGCGTCCGGGCCAGTTCGGCGCCCTCGGCCGCACTGAGCGAGAAGGCGAGGTCCCCGGTGGCGGGGAAGTGCGCGTCACCGAGGTGCAGGAAGGCCGTGTCGACGGTGAAGCGCTCGCCGATCTCGTCCAGGGCGTCGTGGCGGGTGGTGTCGCCGGAGATGTAGAGCGTGCCGCCCTCGTACTCCACCACGAAGCCGGTGACCGGGCCGGTGACCGGCTCGGTGCCGGCCGGTCCGTGCCGCGCCGGGGTCGCGGTGACGGTGACGGTGGTCGCACCGGCGGTGCACCGCACGCTCTCCCAGGTGGCGAGGCCGGTCGCCGCGCCGCCCAGCCGCTCGGCGGCCTCGGGGGTGGTGAGCACCCTCCCGGCCCGGCCGAGCACCTCCCGGCCCGCGCGGTCGAGGTTGTCGGCGTGCTGGTCGTGGGAGAGCAGGACGAGGTCGATGGGCGGTAGGTCCTCGGCGCCGAGCGCGGCACCGGCGGTGCGGCGCAGCGGGCGGGCGGCCGGGTAGTCGGCGGGGGCCCGGTCCAGCGCGGGATCGGTGAGGACG
The DNA here is from genome assembly GCF_042882445.1 of Kitasatospora sp. NPDC058218. Lineage (NCBI taxonomy): Bacteria > Bacillati > Actinomycetota > Actinomycetes > Kitasatosporales > Streptomycetaceae > Kitasatospora > Kitasatospora sp. NPDC058218. Next base: position 19,423 of record NZ_JBHVWC010000006.1, read on the forward strand.
GTCAGGTCGCCGATCCGCAGCAGGACGGTGGCGGTGCCGAGGTAGGTGGCGGTGACCGGGACGGCCATGTCGGACGCTCCTTCGACGGTGCTGGACGGGAGGGGAGGTGACGGCCGCTCGGTGAAGCGGCGCGACACCGAGAAACTAAACCGATCAGTTCATTGAGTCAACCAAACGGTTCAGTCTTGACAGTGAACTGAATCGTGTAGTTCATTTGAGCCCATGACCACCACCACCGCCACGCGGTCCACCGTCCGAGTCGCCCGCCCCGTCCACACCCACGAGGGCGCGGGCTTCCCGGTCCGCCGCCCCTTCCCCACCGCCGACCTGCCCTTCCTCGACCCGTTCCTGATGGTCGACCAGGTCGGCCCGGTGGAACTCGCACCGGGCGAGGCCAAGGGCGCCCCGCCGCACCCGCACCGCGGCTTCGAGACCATCCAGTACGTGATCGCCGGCGACATCGCGAACGCCGACTCGCGGGGCCACCACGCCGTCGTCCGCGCCGGCGGCGTGCAGTGGCTCACCGCCGGCTCCGGGATCGTCCACGAGGCCCTGCCCACCGAGGAGTTCCTCGCCGCGGGCGGGCTGCAGCACATGCTGCAGATCTGGGTCAACCTGCCGGCCCGCCTCAAGACGCTCCCGCCGCAGAGCCAGAACGCCGAGGCCGCCGACCTGCCCGTGGTGACCACCGACGACGGCGCCGAACTCACCGTCCTCGCCGGCAGCACCCACGGCGTCACCGGGCCGTTCGCGACCCAGACCCCGGTGCTCGTCGTGCACGCCCGCCTGCCGGCCGGCGGTCGGGCCGAGTTCACCGCCCCCGTCGGCCACAACGCCATGCTGTACGTCATGTCCGGCGAGGCCGCCACCCCCGACGCGCAGCTCCCGGACGGCCACCTCGCGGTGCTCGCCCGGGACGGCGAGCGCTTCGGCGTCGAGGCCCCGGGCGGGGCGGCCGAGGTCCTGGTGCTGGCCGGCGAGCCGATCGGGGAGCCGGTGGCCCGCAGCGGGCCCTTCGTGATGAACACCGTCGCCGAGCTGCACCAGGCCCAGCGGGACTTCGGCCTCGGCCTGATGGGGCGGCTCCCCCGGTGAACCCGGCCCGACCCCCCCGGTCGGCCGGCCCCGCCGCCTTTGCGTACCGAACCGTTCAGTTCATACACTGGGGCACCCCGCAGCCAGGACCAGAACCCCGAGGACACCGCCATGGGCGCCGACACAGCGGACGCGACGGACGAGTACGGCATCCCGATCATCCCGGACCCCACCGACGCCGCCCAGCGCAAGCGCCGCGCGATCATCGACGCGGCCCTCACCGAGTTCCTCGCCGAGGGCTACTCCGCCGCGTCCATGGACGTGATCACCAGCCGATCCGGCGTCTCCAAGGCGACCATCTACAAGCACTTCGGCAGCAAGGAGCGCCTGTTCCTGGCCGTCATCGGCGGTGTGCTGCCCACGACCTACGCCGGGCTCGAATCCTGCACCTCCACCCTCGTCCGGGCCCCCGACCTGCGGGCGGCCCTGATCGACCTCACCACCGCGTGGGCCCGCGTCCTGCTGCGACCCGACATCATGTCGCTGCGCCGGCTGGTCATCGGCGAGACGGAGCGCTTCCCGCAACTGGGCCGGCTCTGGTACCGGCTCAGCTACGACATGATCAACGGGCCGCTGACCGAGGCCTTCACCGAGCTGGACCGGCTCGGGAGGCTGACCGCCCCCGAGCCGGAACTCGCCGTCCAGCAGCTGGTGGCCGTCACCCTCGGCGTCCCCCAGCTGATGACGACCTTCGCCTCCGACACCGTGCTCGACGACGCGCACCTGGCCGCCCTGATCGACTCCGGCGTGGACCTCCTGCTCGCCCGGTACGCGGGGCGCGCCGAGGCCTGACCGGAGCGCGGCGAGGTCACCCGGGTCGGTCCTCGTCCCGGCCGACCGAGGCCAGGTAGGCCGCGGTCGACTCCGGGGTGGCGAGCCAGGCGGCGTAGTCGTCCGGCTCGGCATAGGTGTTGGCCAGCCGGCGGGCCACCGCCGGGTGCTCCGCGGCGGCGGCGAAGACGCCCTGCAGGTGGTCCGGCATCGCCAGCATCGTGGCCGTGAAGTCGACGGTGTGGCGGGCGTGCCGTCGCCAGAACCGCTCGAAGGTGTCGTGCATCCACTCGGGCGTGAACGGTGCCCCGCCGCGCTCGGTGATCGCCCGCAGATAGGCGTCCGCGGCCCGGGCGGCACTGTTCGCGCCCTGGCCGGTGATCGGATCGTTCAGCACCACCGCGTCGCCGATGCCGAGCACGTGGACGTCCCCGGCGCCCCCGTCCAGCCGCGCCACCGGCCGGCGGACCGTCGGGGTGAGCGCCCCGTACAGGCCGGCCCCCGCGTCGGTCGGCTCGGCGGCGCTCCACAACTCGGCCTCCCACGGCAGGTACGCGCCCAGCACCTCGCGGATCCGGGCCAACTGCGCGGCGGGGCCCGGGCGGTCGGGGAAGCAGTCCAGCGGTCCGCCGGGCACCGCCTCCCAGAGCAGGATCGCGCACGGCCCCGAGAGGGTCAGCGCCGGCTGCAGGTACAACTCCCCCAGGCCGGGCAGGGCGTGCATCCGCGCGCTCGGTTCCGTCGCCGGATCGGGCGAGCCGACCCCGTGGACGTAGAGGCAGGACAGCGCCCGCTGCGGGGCGTCGTGCGGCGAGCGCCGCGCGTCCCGCTCGAAGATCCCGGCGAGTTCGCCCCGGCCGGCGGCCACCACCGTCAGTTCGTGCCGCTCGGCGAGCTCCCGCAGGCCCGCGCGGTCCAGGGTGCGGCACTCGACCCGGCCGCCGCGCTCGGCGACCAGCTCCAGCCAGCGGGCCGTCTTCAGCCGCTGGTCCACCGACTGGGCCGGCTCGTCGAGCGTCATGGTGAACTCCAGCGCCCGCACCCCCGGCGGCGCCGCGAGCACCGAGCGGACGGACGAGACCGCGGGCGCCTCCCCGGCCCACTCGTCCAGCCCCGCCGCCCGCTCGATCCGCAGCGCCGGGCCGAACATCGCCTGGGTGGAGAGCACCGGACCGCCGCGCACCTGCGCCGCGGTCCGCGCCGCCACCAGCGTCACCCCGTACCCGCCCGCGAGCAGCCCGAGCGCCAACTGCAGGCCCGCCTGGCCCGCTCCGACAACGGCGATCCGACGCATGAGAACCCTCCGGGGAAGAAGGATCTGATGGTAGGTCAGTCGGGCGTCCCGGGCCCAGTGGGTCGCCGCCCCGGGGAGCGATCCGCACCGGCTCCCAATTCACTGGTGCGATCACCCGCGCCCCTGGTAGCAATGTGACATGCTACATAACGCCAAGATCGCTCTCCGGGCCAGACACGAGGCCGACATCCCCGTCCTGCAGGCCGAGCTGTACGACGACGTCGTCACCCGCTCCCGCGCCGACTCCCGCCCCTGGCAGCCCATTTCGCCGGGGGCGGCCGAGTCCCCGTACGCGGTCTCCGCCCCCTCGGAGGAGGCGGCCTGCTTCTCCGTCACCACCCTCCCCTCGGGCGAGCTGGCCGGCGAGGCCCTGCTGTGGGGCATCGACACCCACAACCGCACCGCCCACCTGGGCATCTCCCTGCGCCCGGCGTTCCGCGGCCGGGGCCTGGCCCGCGAGGTCGTCACCCTGCTGTGCCACTACGGCTTCACCGTCCGCGGACTGCACCGCCTCCAGGTCGACACCCTCGCCGAGAACCTGCCGATGATCGCCGCCGCGACCCGCGTCGGCTTCACCCTCGAAGGCACCCTGCGCCGCTCCGCCTGGACGTACGGCGCGTACAGCGACGAGGTCGTGCTCGGCCTCCTCGCCGAGGAGTGGACCACCCCGGGTGACCTGGCGGCCGGCCCGGCCTGACCGGCCCGCCCTCCCCGCCGGGCGCGGGGACCGGACGCCCGGATGCGACCCGGGGGCTTTGCTGCGAGGGTTCCAGCGTGGGCCCCGCCCGACCGGGCGGGGCGGGACCGGGCGGCGCGCTGGAGGAGTCGGTGATGGACCTGCACCTGTCGGGCAAGGCGGCCGTGGTCACCGGGGCGGGCAAGGGCATCGGCCTCGCCGTCACCCGGGCGCTCGCCGCCGAGGGCGTCAGCGTGCTGGCCGCCTCCCGCACCGTGACCGAGGACCTCGCCGGCCTCAGCCGCAGTTCCGACGTGCTGCCCCTGCAGGTGGACCTCACCGCCGTGGACGGTCCGGCCCGGGCGGTCGACGAGGCGGTCTCCCACTTCGGCGGGCTCGACCTGCTGGTGAACAACGTCGGCGCCGTCCGCCCGCGCCCAGACGGCTTCCTGTCCGTCACCGACGTCGACTGGGAGCAGGCGCTGGCGGTCAACTTCCTGACCGCCGTCCGCACCACCCGCGCCGCGCTGCCCCACCTCCTCGAACGGGGCAGCGCCGCCGTCGTGACCATCAGCTCGGTCAACGCCGCACTGCCCGACCCGGCGGTCATCGACTACAGCGCGGCGAAGGCGGCGCTGGCCAACTTCTGCAAGTCCCTCTCCAAGGAGGTCGCCGCCCGGGGCGTCCGGGTGAACACCATCAGCCCCGGCCCGGTCGAGACCGCCCTGTGGCTCGGCACCGAGGGCGTCGCCGCGACCGTCGCGAAGTCCGGTGGCGGCAGCGCCGAGGAGGTCGTCCGGCGGGCCGCGGCCGAGTCGGCCACCGGACGCTTCACCCGGCCGGAGGAGGTCGCCGACCTGGTCCTGTGGCTCGCCGGCGACCGCGCCGGCAATGTGACCGGCGCCGACTTCCGCATCGACGGCGGGTTGATCACCACCCTCTGACGGCCCCGACGCGGCGACGCGGGGTCGTGGGGTCGACGTCAGACCCGGCCCCCGGCGGCGGCACCGGGCAGGTCGCGAGCGGCGGCCCCGGAGTCGTCCGGGCCCTCGAAGCGCACCGTCGGCTCGAAGTTGGCCCGCCGGGCCGCGCGGCGGAAGACGGTGAGCACCGCGGGGCCGACGACGAGCACCGCGACGAAGGTGGTGACGGCGCGCCCGGTGTCCCAGCCGAGCGAGGTGGCCAGGTCGAAGAGCAGGTAGCGGTGCCACTGCTCGGTGAAGGGCAGCCCGGGCAGATAGGCGATCGAGCTGTTCGGGTCGGTCGAGAACGGCCAGAACGAGAGGTTCAGCAGGAAGCCGAAGAGGTACCCGGAGCCCGCGCCGTACACGGCCAGCATCGGCACCTCCCAGCGGCGCCGGAGCTTCGGCAGCAGCCCGGCGAGCATGCCGACGAAGGCGCAGCCGAACATCTGGTACGGCATCCAGGGGCCGACACCGCCGGTGAGGAGGGCGGAGGCGAACAGCGAGGTGCAACCCAGGGTGAAGCCGAAGCCGGGGCCGAAGACCCGCCCGGCGAGGACGAGGACGAAGAAGACCGTCTCCACCCCGGCCGTCCCGGCACCGAGCGGGCGCAGGCCCGCGTTGACGGCCGACAGCACGCCGAGCATCGCGAGGGCCTTGGCGTCGATGCCGCCGGCCGAGATCTCGGCGACGACCACACCGAGCACCAGGATCAGCAGGGCGCCGAAGATCAGCGGCGGAGCGTAGGAGGACCCGAACTTCCCGGGCGCGACGACGAACGGCCAGGTGAAGGCGACCAGCCCGATGAACGCGGCCAGCGCCACGACGATGCGGGCCCGGCCGGGGATCCGGACGGCGACGCGGGTGGTGGTCGTCACCGGACGGCCTCCGCCGGTGCGAGGGCCGCGGCGACCTGGCGGGTGGTCAGATAGGGCAGCGGGGCGAGGATCTTGGCGGTCTGCGGGGCGAAGGTGGGCGAGGCGACGATGACCTCGGCGGTCGGGCCGTCCGCGACAACCTCGCCCTCGGCCATCACCACCACCCGGTCGGCGGCGGAGGCGACGAACTCGACGTCGTGGGTGGAGACCACCACGGTGCGGCCCTCGGCGGCGAGCGCGTCGACGATGCCGGTCAGCGACTCCTTCGCCTGGTAGTCCAGACCGCGGGTGGGTTCGTCCAGCAGGACCACCCGGGGGGCGGCGGCCAGCTGGATCGCCAGGACCAGGGCCAGCTTCTGGCCCTCGGAGAGGTCACGGGGGTGGGTCTCGTCGGGGATGCCGGGGGCCAGCCGGTCCAGGATCCGCCGCGCGGACGGGCCGGTGCCGAGGTCGGCCTCCCGGTCGCTCTGCGCCAGCTCCTGGGCCACCGACTCCAGGTACAGCAGGTCGGTCGGGGTCTGCGGGACGAGGCCGACCAGGCGGCGGGCCTCGGCGGCCGAGGTCCGCTTGGGATCCCGGGCCGGTTCGCCGTCGGCGCGGGCGACCTTGACGGCGCCCCCCTGCCGGGGGCCGGAGCCCTGGAGGGCCCAGAGCAGGGACGACTTGCCGGAGCCGTTGCGGCCCATCAGCGCGGTGACCTGACCGGCCCGCAGCTCCAGGGAGACCTCCCGGACGGCGGTCACCGGCCCGTAGCGGACGACGATCCGCTCGGCGGTCAGCACCGCCTCCCCCGCGACGGGTGCGCGGCGCGGCGCCGGGGCGGGGCGGGCGGCCAGCCGCTCCCGGAGCGGGGCGGCGGCGCGGCGGGCGTCGCGCACGGACAGCGGCAGCGGGCGCCAGCCGGCCAGCCGGCCGAGGTCGACGACGGGCGGCGCGATCGCGGTGCCCCGGAAGACCTCGGCGGGCGGCCCGTGCACGACGGTGCCGTCGCCGGGCAGGTAGGCGACCTTGTCGGCGTACTGGACGACCCGCTCCAGGCGGTGCTCGGCGAGCAGCACGGTGACGCCCAGGTCGTGGACCAGTCGGGTGATCGCGGCGAGCACCTCCTCCGCGGCGGTCGGGTCCAGTGCGGAGGTCGGCTCGTCCAGGACCAGGACGCGGGGGTGGGCGGTCAGCACGGAACCGATGGCGACGCGCTGCTGTTGGCCGCCGGAGAGCTCGTACAGCGCGCGGTGGCGCAGATCGGCGAGGCCCAGCAGGTCGAGGGTCTCCTCGACGCGCTTGCGCATGACGTCCGGCGGTACGGCCAACTGCTCCATCGCGTAGGCGAGCTCCTCCTCCACCGTGTCGGTGACGAAGCCGGCCAGCGGGTCCTGCCCCACCACGCCCACCACGTCGGCCAGTTCGCGCGGCGGGTGGTGCGCGGTGTCCCGGCCGTCGACGCTCACCCGGCCGCGCAGGGTGCCGCCGGTGAAGTGCGGCACATGGCCGTTGACGGCGCCGAGCAGCGTCGACTTGCCGACACCGGTGCGGCCCACCACCAGGCAGAGTTCGCCCTCCGGGATGTGCAGGTCGACATCGCGCAGCACGGGGGTGGTCCGGCCGTCGTACACCACGGCGACCTGGTCGAATCGGATCACTTGGTCACCTCGGTGTGCGGGCGGTCGGTGTCGGTGCCGCGGGTCTCCCGTGCGGGAGCGGCCGGGCGCTGCCCGGGGAGCACCACGGGTCCGGGCGAGCGGCCGGGCGGCGGCGCGATGGCCCCGGCGGCGCCGGCCAGCAGCAGCGCGAGCACCGGGACGATCGGCAGGCTCGGCCAACTCAGCGGATAGAGGGAGGGGTTGAGGTCTGTGGCGGCGTAGCCGACCGTCCCGAACAGCAGGACGGCGGCGGCCACGCCGCAGCCGGCGACGCCCCACTCGGCGGCCCGCCAGCGGTCCGGCCGGTAGGTGGTGCGCCGTACCCGACGGCCACCGAGCGCCAGGCCCGCGATGCACAGCAGGGCGCCCGCGAGCAGCGCGGGGAGCCCCAGGGCGGCGGGGGCGGTGCCGTCCAGGAGTCCGTACACCCCGGCGCAGAGGCCGCACATGCCGAGCAGCATCAGGGCGCCGGTCATCCGCCGGGAGCGGCGGGTCGCGGTGCCCGAGCGTCCGTAGCCGCGCGAGTCCATCGCGGCGGCCAGGTGCAGCGAACGCTCCAGCGCGTCCTCCAGCACGGGGACGACGATGCTGCGCAGCGCGCGGACGCCCCTGCTCCGACCGGCGCGCAACCGCCGTGCCCGGGCCACCCGTTGGACGCTCTGCACCAGCTGCGGGGCGACGCTGAGCGACACCGTCACGGCGACGCCGAGCTCGTACAGGGCGCCGGGCAGGACGCGCAGGGCCCGCTTGGGGTTGGCCAGGGTGTTGGCGGCGCCGATGCAGCAGATCAGACAGGCCAGGCGCAGCCCGTCGAAGGCCGCGGACAGGGTCGCCTCCAGGGAGACCGGTCCGCCGAGCTGGATGCCCGCGTACCAGGCGGGCGTGGGGATGTGCGGCAGCGAGAAGAGCAGGTGGTCGTGCGGGGTGATGCCGGTGGCGAAGACGCACCGGAAGACCACCCGGATCGCCACCACGGTCAGGGCCACCCACAGGTAGTAGGTGAACCCGCGTGCCCACGGGGCCTCGGTACGGCGGGCGGTGACCACATAACCGAGCACGGCGAGGACGAGGAGGAGCAGCAGCGGGTTGGTGGTGCGGCTGGCCGCGGTCGCCAGTGCGAGCGCCCAGGTCCACCAGGCCAACGGGTGGAGGTTGCGCGGGCTCCGCCGGCCCCCCGCGGCCCGCCCGGGGGCGGGGGTCGGGGAGCCGGCGGAGCGCTTGTCGAGCATGGTCACCGGATCACTCGGCCTGTCGTCGGCGCCGGCGCGCGGTGACCACGGTGGCCACGCCGAGCGCCACCACCAGGGCGGTCCCGACCACGGCGGGGACCATCGATCCGGCGTCGTGCGGGGCGTCGGCGGCCGGGGCCGCGTTCACCACCACGGGGCCGCCGGCGAGCACGGAGGGGGCGGGGCTCCCGGTGACCGTCGGCGCCGCACCGGTGGTGTCGGTGGCCGGCGGGGTCTCCGACGGCTGGGTGTCCGAGGGCTGGGCGGAGGGCGTCTCGTCGGACGTGGCGGGGGTCTCGGGCTCGGGGGTGGCCGGTGCGGGCACGTCGGCCGGCGGGCTCACCGGTGGGGTGCGGCCACCCGTACCGCCGGACGAACCGCTCGTCCCGGCGGCCGCGGGCGGTCGCTTCGTCCCCCCGGTGGTTGCGCCCGAACTGCCGCCGGTGCCACCGGTCATGGAGCCGGAGCCGGTGCCACTGGCTCCGGCACCGCCCGCGGTGCCGGAGCCGCCGCTCGTACCACCGGCGCTCGTACCACCCGCACCCGTGCCACCGCTGGTCGTACCACCCGCACCCGTGCCACCGGTACCGCCGGTGGACCCCGACCCGCTGCCGCCCGCCGTACCGCCGCCGGCCGGCGGCGGGGTGACGGCCGAGCCGCCGCCCGGCGTGGTGTTGTGCGCCCGCACGGTGTCGGGCGAGAAGGTGGGGCGCCCCTCGGTGCCCTCGATGTTGGTGCCACCGAAGATCCACAGGTCGACGCTGCCGGGTTTCGGCTGGAAGCTCATCGCGCCGAGCTGGCTGTAGGACCAGCTGTTCTCCCCCGGGTCGGCGTGCCAGTACGACCAGTAGGCCGCGGCCGGGGGCGTGAGGACGCACTTCTCCTGGTCCGGGGTGGGGTACTGCTTGCCGCCCTGGAAGCCGCTGTAGCCGATGCGGCAGATGAAGGCCGGGCCGTCGTGCCCCGTCCCGGTGGTCTTCCAACCGCCCTGGTTGAGCAGGGTGTGGCCGGTGGTCGGGGTGGTGCCGCAGGAGCGCAACAGCGGGCCGCCCCACTTGCCGAAGTCCACCGCGAGCACCACGCCGGAGGTGGTGGTGCACTGTTCGATCGGCAGCGGGGTCGCGGCCGCCGGGGCGGCGCCCGCCCCGACCCCGCCGAGGGCCAGGGCGAACGTCACGCCGGCGGCTCCGAGCAGCCGGCCGATCCGCCGGATCACCGGTGCCGCCCCGGGCCGGCGGCCGAGCGGCGGCGGGTGGCGAGGACGGCTGCGGCGCCGGCGGCGGTCAGCATTCCGGCGGCCAGGGCCAGGCCCAGGGCGTCGGTGCCGGTCCGGGCGAGGCTGTCGCCGTCCGCGCGGACCACGGGGGCCGCGACGCCGGCACCCGCGTCCCGCACGGGCGCGCCGTTGCCGCCGGGGGCGTGGGCAGCGGGCACCCGGGCCGCGGGGTTGCCCCCCGCCGCGTCGCCGGTGGGCGCCGGGACGACCGTGGACGTACCGGCGGGCACGGGGGTACCGGTGCCCGTCGGGGACGCGGTCGGGGTGGGCGAGCCGGTACCCGTCGGCGTTCCGGTCGCGGTGGTGGTGGGCGTGGGCGTCGCCGTGGCGGTGGCCGTGGCCGTGGCCGTGGGCGTCGCCGTGGCCGTGGCCGTGGGCGTCGGTGTGCCGGTGGCGGTGGCCGTCGCAGTCGCGGTAGGCGTCGGCGTCGGCGTGCCGCCGAGGTCCCGGTGCAGCGTGCCGAAGGAGATCCCGGTGGTGCCGCCGAGCGCCTGGGTGGAGGCGCGGACGTCCGAGCCCTGCTGGCCGGCGGAGGCGACGTTGAAACCGCCGTCGCCGTTCTGCCGGCCCGCCAGGAAGTCGCGCGCCTTGGCGATCTGCCCGCTGTAGGCGGACTGCCGCAGGGTCATGCCCTGGACGGCGAGGGCCGCCGAGTTGGTCGAGTCACCGGCCGCGCCGGGGAAGCCCCCGTCGGCCAGCTGCCGGCCGGCCAGCCAGGCCAGCCCCTTGTCGACCGCCTGCGCGGCCTCGTCCCCGGGGACGAGCGCGAACGCCATCACGGCCATCGCGGTGCTGTCCACGTCGGAGTCGCCGGTGGCGGGGATCAGGCTCGGCCAGGAGCCGTCGGCGTGCTGGAGGCTCTTCAGGTAGCCGATCGGAGCGGCGGCGTTCGCGGTGTCGCCGGCCCGCAACTGGGCCATGATGCCGAGCGACTGGGAGAACACCGAGGTGGCCCAGGTGTAGTTGCCGGCCGCCTCGCAGCCGGTGTCCGGGGCGGGCCGGGCGCAGACCGCCAGGGCCAGGGCGGCGATCAGGTCGTGGCCGCCGAAGGCCCGCGGATCGCGGCCGACGGCCTCGGCGAGCAGCGCCTCCTTGCCGATCGAGCCGCCACCGGCGTACTCGGTGCCGATGCCGGTCCAGTCGTTGACGGTGCGGTCACCCGCGTCCTTGCCCTGCTGGTCCAGGAAGTCGACGATCCTGCGCAGGGCGGCGTCGTCGGTGCCGGTCGCGGCGAGGGCGTAGGCGCCGTCGATGGTGAGGCCGAAGTCGGCGAAGCTCGGGAAGGCCTCGTAGTAGTCGCCGTCGATCAGGTGCGCCGGGTCGGTCAGGTAGGCGCTGCCCCTGGCCAGGTCGGGGGTCTTCCCGGCGGGCGGGGTCGGCGTCGTGGTGGCGGGGTCGCCGGTGGCGGGCGGCGGGCCGGTCCGGCTCGGGAAGGGCGAGGACGGCGAGCGGGACGCGGACGGCGAGGCGGACGGCGAAGGGCCGCTGTTCTTGGCGCGGACGGAGTCCGGGGTGAAGGTCGGTGCCCCGCTGGTGCCGCCGACGTCGGTGCCGCCGTAGACCCACGCCTCGACCTCGCCGGGCTCGGGCTTCTGCGAGCCGGCCCCGAACCGGCTGTAGGACCAGGACTGTTGGCCGGCCTCGGCGATCCAGTACGACCAGTACGCGGTGGCCTGCGGGGTGTTGACGCAGGTCTCCTCGGCGGCGGTCGGGTACTGGGTGCCGCTGTCGAAGGTCCCGTTGCCGAGCCGGCAGATGAAGGCCGGGCCGTCGTGCTCGGTGCCGGTGGTGGTGAATCCCGCGGCGTGCAGCAGGTTCATCCCGGTGGTGGGGTGGGCGTCGCAGCCGCGCACGACGCCGCCGCCCCAGTGGCCGAAGTCGACGGCGACGATCGCGCCGGTCGTCGCGGTGCACTCCTCGATCGGGTCGGCTGCGGCGCTCCCGGGGTGCCCGAGCAGCACGGCGCCACCCGCGGCGACCGCGACGGCCCCGGTGACCAGCAGGGACGCGAGGTCCCGGCCTCTGTGACGTGTGCGACTGCTGCTGACCCTCACCGGCGGCTCCCTGGTCGGTCGACGCGGGAACGACGGCGCAGCCGGCGGCCCCCGCCGTGGGGGGCTGCCCGGACCGCGTCGTAGTCCGCGACGACGCATGTGTTGCTGACGAACTCCACGGCGCAGGCATTCCGGCTCATCCACCCCGGAGGGCGGATCTACGGTTGCGGGTCAGCGCCGGAGTTGGACCGGCTTCCCCTGACTGCCGAGGATGAAAAACGGTTCATCAGACCACGCAGGCGGAAGCACCGTCAACGAGTCGTCATGTCGCCTTCGCCACTTGAAGAGCACGGGCGCGACCTACCTGAAGTTCCTCCCGGCGGCCGGTGCCGGGACGGGTGCGGCCGCAGCGGTCGCCCCCGTCCCGGCGCACTGATCGGCCGGTCAGCCCGCCAGCTCGGCGCGGACCACCCGGGCGGCCTCCACCAGGTGCTCCAGCGAGGCGCGGGTCTCCGTCCAACCGCGGGTCTTCAGACCGCAGTCGGGGTTGACCCAGAGCCGCTCCGCCCCAATCGCGGCCAGCCCGGCCCGGAGCAGCGAGGCCGCCTCCTCGGTGCTCGGCACCCGGGGCGAGTGGATGTCGTAGACGCCCGGACCGACCTCACGCGGATAGCCGGCCTCGGCGAGCTCGTGGGCGACCTCCATGTGCGAGCGGGCCGCCTCCAGGGAGATCACGTCCGCGTCGAGCTCGTCGATGGCGGTCATGATCGCGCCGAACTCGGCGTAGCACATGTGGGTGTGGACCTGGGTGTCGGCGCGGACGCCGGAGGTGGAGAGCCGGAACGACTCGGTGGCCCACTCCAGGTAGCCGGGGCGGTCGGCCGCCCGCAGCGGCAGGGTCTCGCGCAGCGCCGGCTCGTCGACCTGGATGACGGACGCGCCGGCCGCCTCCAGGTCGGTCACCTCGTCCCGCAGGGCCAGGGCGACCTGCCGGGCGGTGTCGCCGACCGGCTGGTCGTCCCGGACGAAGGACCAGGCGAGCATGGTGACCGGGCCGGTGAGCATGCCCTTGACCGGACGGTCCGTCAGATCGGCGGCGTAGCGGTACCAGTCGACGGTCATCGGGTGCGGGCGGGAGATGTCGCCGGCCAGCACCGGCGGGCGGACGTAGCGGGTGCCGTAGGACTGCACCCAGCCCTGCTGGGTCGCCAGGTAGCCGGTCAGCTGCTCGGCGAAGTACTGCACCATGTCGTTGCGTTCCGGCTCGCCGTGCACCAGGACGTCGATGCCCGCCTTCTCCTGGTAGGCGATCACCTCGCGGACCTCGGCCCGCATCCGGTCCTGGTAGGTGCCGTCGTCGATGCGCCCGGCCCTCAGGTCCGCCCGGGCGACGCGCAGCTCGGCGGTCTGCGGGAAGGAGCCGATGGTGGTGGTCGGCAGCAGCGGCAGGTTCAGCCGGGCCCGCTGCGCCACGGCGCGCTCCGGGTAGGCCTGGGCGCGGCGGGCGTCCTCGGGGGTGGTGGCGGCGACCCGGGCCCGGACGGCCGGGTCGTGGGTCAGCGCGGACGCGGCGCGGGAGGCCAGGTCCGCGCGGTTGGCGGCCAGTTGGGCCGCGATGGTGTCCACTCCCTCGCGCAGGCCGCGGGCGAGGACGGTGATCTCCTCGGTCTTCTGGCGGGCGAAGGCGAGCCAGCGGGCGACCTGCGGGTCGAGGTCGCGCTCGGCGTCGGCGTCGAGCGGCACGTGCAGGAGCGAGCTGGACGGCGCGACGTCCACCCGGCCGGCCAGGCCGAGCAGCGTGCCCAGGGTGGCGAGGGACTTCTCCAGGTTGTTGATCCAGATGTTGCGGCCGTCCACCACGCCCGCGACCAGGCGCTTGCCGGGCAGGCCGCCGACGGCGGCGAGGTCGTCCAGGTTGGCGGCGCCCGGGCCGGTGAAGTCCAGGCCGACGCCCTCGATCGGGGCCTTGGCCAGGACGGGGAGGGCCTCGCCGAGGCGGTCGAAGTAGGTCGCGACCAGGATGCTCGGCCGGTCGGTGAGCGCCCCCAGCTCGCGGTAGACGCGGGCGGCGGCGTTCAGCTCGGCCGGGGTGCGGTCCTGGACCAGGGCCGGCTCGTCGAGCTGGACCCACTCGGCGCCCGCGGCGCGCAGGTCGGCGAGGAGTTCGGCGTAGACGGGCAGCAGCCGGTCCAGCAGGGTGACCGGCTCGAAGTCGGCGGCCACGCCGGGGGCGGGCTTGGCGAGCAGCAGGTAGGTCAGCGGCCCGACCAGCACCGGCCGGCCGCGGTGGCCCTGTTCGAGGGCCTCGCGCAGTTCGGCGACCGGCTTGGCGGAGTTGGCCGCGAACACCGTGCCCGGGCCCAACTCGGGCACCAGGTAGTGGTAGTTGGTGTCGAACCACTTGGTCATCTCCAGCGGCGCGACGTCCTGGGTGCCGCGGGCCATGGCGAAGTACCCGTCCAGCGGGTCGGCCTCGACGGCGGCGCGGTGGCGGGCCGGGATCGCGCCGACCGCGACCGTGGTGTCCAGCACGTGGTCGTAGAGCGAGAAGTCGCCGGTGGGGACTTCGGTGACGCCCGCCTCGGTCAGCCGGCGCCAGTTCTCACGGCGCAGTCCGGCGGCGGTGGCGTGCAGGGCGGCGGCGGTGACGCGGCCGGCCCAGTACCCCTCGACGGCCTTCTTCAGCTCCCGGTTGGCACCCTGCCTCGGGTAGCCGTACACGGTGGCCTGGGGGGTGGTGGAACTCGGTGACACGGAACTCTCCTTCGCGAGTCGCGCTGCGATCCCGGGAGAGCACGACGGCGTGGAGGTACGACAGTGGGGGCACGGCACCAGGATGGGCCCGCCCGCTCCGCCGACCCGCCCTCGAGGTCACCGAGATCACCGCGTGCGGGGTGCACGCGGGCAGTGGCAGGTCTTCGGACTCGCGGGCACGTCCACCTCTGATCGAGGCGGACACCTACTGGCCGTCGCTTCCCGGGCCCGTCTGGGCCCAGTGCATGTGACGGCGGTCGTTCCCACTCACCGCTGCGGGGCAGTCCCGGATTCCCACCGGGTTCCCTCTTGCGACGCCATGGCTGGAGGACATGGCGAACCGACTGCACCGCCCACCCTAGGCCCATCGACGGCGCCGCGTCAGCGATTGTCCGGATCGCGGATGGTGGCGTGGGCAGCGCCCGGACCGCACCGTCGGAGCGGCCCGGACGGCCCCCGGCCCCGCTCAGTCGCCCGGCCGGGCCGCCGGTTCGACCCGGACGGGGTAGGGCACGAAGGTGCTGGTGTGCTCGTCGACCGCCAGCGGGAGGCCGACCGCGGGCGCGGCCCGCTGCGGGCAGGCCGGGCGTTCGCACACCTTGCAGCCGAGACCGATCGGGGTCGCGGCCGCCTCGTCCCCGAGGTCGAGACCGGCGGAGTACACCAGCCGCCCGGCGTGCCGCAGTTCGCAGCCCAGGCCGATGGCGAAGGTCTTGCCCGGCCGCCCCCAGCCACCCGGTGAGCGGGACACCGCCCGGGCGGTCCAGAGGTAGCGCCGCCCGTCGGGCATCGCGGCGACCTGGACGTGCACCCGGCCGGGGGCGGCGAAGGCCTCGTAGACGTTCCAGAGCGGGCAGGTGCCGCCGGTGCGGGAGAAGTGGAAGTCGGTCGCGGACTGGCGCTTGGAGACGTTGCCGGCCCGGTCGACCCGGACGAAGGAGAACGGCACCCCGCGCAGCCGGGGCCGCTGGAGCGTGCTGAGCCGGTGGCAGACCGTCTCGTAGCCGAGTCCGAAGTGGTCGGCGAGGTGCTCGATGTCGTAGCGCGCCGCCTCCGCCTCGGCGTGGAAGACCCGGTAGGGCAGGACGAGCGCGGCGGCGAAGTAGTTGGCCAGGCCGATCCGGGTCAGTGACCACGCGGTCGACCCCGGTGCGCTGTCCTGGGCAGCGAGTTCACCGAGCAGGGCGTCGTGTTCCAGGTAGGCCAGCTGGGTGGCCATCCGGAACGCCTGCTGGCCGGGGCGCAGCCGGTCGGAGAGCCGCAGCACCCGGCCGGCCGGGTCGTACGTGTGCAGGCTCTCTCCCCCGGTGGCCAGCCGGACGTGGTGCGCGGCCGCGAGCCGCTCGGCGAGGACCGTCCTGACCCCGCCCCGCCTCAGCCCGATCCCTTCGGCCAACTCCTCTGCGGCGATGTCGAGTTCATGGACGTAGTTGCGGCGGCGGTAGAAGAACTCGCGGACCAGCTCGTGCGGTGTGCGGGCCGTGTCGGCGACCGGGCCGCGGTCCCCGGTGAGGACGGCGAGCTGCTCGGCGGCGGCCCGGCGGCCGCGGCCCAGGTCCATCAGTACCCGGGCCACGGCGGGCAGTCGGGCGGCGAGGTCGTCCAGGTCGCCCGGGGTGAGGCGGCCGGCGGTGAGCTCCTCGCCGAGCGAGTCGCGCAGCTCGGCGGTGAGCCGGGCGGTGTCCGGCGGCGCGAAGTACCCGGCGTCGACGCCGAAGGCCTCGGTGAGGCGCAGCAGCACCGGGACGGTGAGCGGGCGGGCGTCGTGCTCCAGCTGGTTGAGGTAGCTGGGGGACAGTTCGAGCAGCCGGGCGAGCGCGGCCTGGCTGAGCCCGCGGTCCTCGCGCAGCCGGCGCAGCCGCGCGCCGGCGAAGGTCCTTCCCATCCGGTCGTCTCCCCTTGCCCTCGACCCGTCCGGTGCCCGGCAGCATAGCCGCACGTCCGACCCCGGGACCCTTCGCAGGCTTCGCAGATTCGCAGGATTCGCTTCGCAGAAGTTGGCCGCCGTCCAGCGGTGACGGCACGAACCGGGGGTGCCAGAGTCGGTGCTGCGGCCGGAAGGCGCACCACGAACCACCCTCTTCGCCGGGCACTTGGGGCCCGGCGGCGGGGGCCCTGGGGGCAACCACGTCCCGGCGGCGCAGGCCGCCCGCCCGGCGCCCCGGCCGCACCTCCACCCGCGCGGTGAAGACCCTCACACCCTTCGCAACGAGCATTCCCGGGAGCGGATCATGACGCAGTCGGTTCGGCAGCAGCAGGAGCAGCAGGCGGCGGAGCTGGCCGCCCGGTGGGCGTCCGACCCCCGCTGGGCGGGTGTCGAGCGCAGCTACCCGGCGGCCGACGTGGTCCGGCTGTCCGGGACGGTGCGCGAGGAGCACACGCTGGCCCGGCGCGGCGCCGAGCGGCTCTGGAAGCAGCTGCACGAGCAGGACTACGTCCACGCGCTCGGCGCGCTGACCGGTGGTCAGGCCGTGCAGATGGTGAAGGCCGGGCTCCAGGCGATCTACCTGTCCGGCTGGCAGGTCGCCGCGGACGCCAACCAGGCCGGCCAGACCTACCCGGACCAGAGCCTCTACCCGGCCAACTCGGTGCCCCAGGTGGTGCGGCGGATCAACAACGCGCTGCTGCGGGCCGACGAGATCGACGCCGCCGAGGGCAACGACGGCCCGGACTGGCTGGTGCCGATCGTCGCCGACGCCGAGGCCGGCTTCGGCGGCCCGCTGAACGCCTTCGAGCTCACCAAGGGCATGATCGCGGCCGGCGCCGCCGGTATCCACTACGAGGACCAGCTCGCCTCCGAGAAGAAGTGCGGCCACCTCGGCGGCAAGGTGCTCGTCCCCACCGCCCAGCACGTCCGCACCCTCAACGCGGCCCGGCTGGCCGCCGACCTGGCCGACGTGCCGACCGTGATCGTGGCCCGCACCGACGCGCTCGCCGCCAACCTGCTGACCACGGACGTGGACGAGCGCGACGCCCGGTTCTGCACCGGCGAGCGCACCGCCGAGGGCTTCTACCGGGTCGAGCCGGGCATGGCGCCGGTGATCTCGCGCGGCCTGGCCTTCGCCCCGTACGCGGACCTGCTCTGGGTGGAGACCGGCACCCCGGACCTCGCCCAGGCGCGCGAGTTCGCCGAGGCCGTCAAGGCGCAGTACCCGGACAAGATGCTCGCCTACAACTGCTCGCCGTCGTTCAACTGGAAGGCCGCCCTGGACGACGACCGGATCGCCAAGTTCCAGCGCGAGCTGGGCGCGATGGGCTACCGCTTCCAGTTCATCACGCTGGCCGGCTTCCACGCGCTGAACCACTCGATGTTCCAGCTCGCCAAGGGCTACGCGGAGCACGGCATGACCGCCTACGTCGACCTCCAGGAGGCCGAGTTCGCCGCCGTCGCGGACGGCTACACCGCGGTGAAGCACCAGCGCGAGGTCGGCACCGGCTACTTCGACGCGATCAGCACCGCGCTCAACCCGAACGCCGAGACGCTCGCCCTGACCGGCTCCACCGAGGCCGAGCAGTTCCACTGAGCCGACCCGGCGGCCGGCCCCCACGACGGGACCCCGGCCGCCCGTGACCCTCGCCCGGGGTCCCGTTGAGGGACGGGACCTTGTGGCCGCCCCCGCCCGGGGCCGCGTCGGGGACGCGGCCCCGGGCCCACCTTCCTGGAGAGCCGGATGACCCTGACCAGCCGTATCGCGATCCTCGGCGAGCACGAGGAGCGGTTCGAGGAGATCCTCACCCCCGAGGCCCTGCAGTTCCTGGTCCGCCTGCACGACGCCTTCGCCGGGCGCCGCGCCGACCTCCTCGCGGAGCGCGGCCGCCGCGCCGCCGCCCTCGCCGCCACCGGCACCCTCGACTTCCTCCCGCAGACCCGCGCCGTCCGCGAGGACCGCGACTGGCGGGTCGCGCCGACCGCGCCCGGCCTGGCCGACCGCCGGGTGGAGATCACCGGCCCGCCCGAACGCCGGATGACCGTCAACGCGCTCAACTCCGGTGCGAAGGTGTGGCTGGCGGACTTCGAGGACGCCACCTCCCCCACCTGGCACAACCTCGTCTCCGGGCAGCTCAACCTGCTCGACGCGGTCGAGCGCCGGATCGACGACAGCACCCCGGACGGGAGGCGCCACCGGATCGGCGACACGCCCGCCACCATCGTGGTCCGCCCGCGCGGCTGGCACCTCGACGAGGCCCACCTGCTGGTCGACGGCCGGCCCGTCGCCGGCGCCCTGGTCGACTTCGGCCTCTACCTCTTCCACTGCGGCAGGCGGCAGATCGACCGCGGCAGCGGCCCCTACTTCTACCTCCCCAAGCTGGAGAACCACCTCGAAGCCCGGCTCTGGAACGACGTCTTCACCTTCGCCCAGGCCGAACTCGGCATCCCGCACGGCACCGTCCGGGCCACCGTGCTGATCGAGACGATCACCGCCGCCTTCGAGATGGACGAGATCCTGTACGAGCTGCGGGAGCACGCCGCCGGGCTCAACGCCGGCCGCTGGGACTACCTGTTCAGCCTGATCAAGAACTTCGCCGACCGGGGCCCCCGCTTCGTGCTGCCCGACCGCGCCCAGGTCACCATGACCCAGCCCTTCCTGCGCGCCTACACCGACCTGCTGGTCCGCACCTGCCACCGGCGCGGCGCCCACGCCATCGGCGGCATGGCCGCCGCCATCCCCAGCAGGGACCCGGCCGCCAACGAGGCCGCGCTCGCCAAGGTCCGGCTGGACAAGGAGCGCGAGGCCGGCGACGGCTTCGACGGCTCCTGGGTCGCCCACCCCGGCCTGGTCGCCACCTGCCGGGAGGTCTTCGACGGCGTGCTGGGCGAGCGGCCGAACCAACTCGACCGCGGCCGCGAGGACGTCGAGGTCACCGCCGTCGACCTGCTCGCCGTCCAGCGCCTGTCCGTCGGCCTGCCGACCGAACAGGGCGTGCGCGCCAACGTGGCGGTGGCCCTGCGCTACCTGACCGCCTGGCTCGGCGGCGCGGGCGCCGTCGCCGTCTTCGGCCTGATGGAGGACGTGGCCACCGCCGAGATCGCCCGCTGCCAGCTGTGGCAGTGGCAGCACCACTGCACCCGGCTCGCCGGCGGCTCGCTCGCCACCCCGGACCTGGTGCGCCGGCTGATCGACGCCGAACGGGCCGCGCTGCTCGCCGAGGGCGCCGACCCGGTCCTGGTCGACGACGCGGTGCGGATCCTGGAGGAGACCGCCCTCGGCGCCGACCTCCCCGCCTTCCTCACCACCGAGGCCTACGCCCGCCACCTGGTCCGCGTCCGCACCGCGGCCTGAGCCGCCCCCAGCGAGGAGACAGCACCGTGAACGAGATCCGACGGGTCGCCGTGGTCGGCGCCGGCCAGATGGGCTCCGGCATCGCCGAGGTCTTCGCCCGGGCCGGTCTGGACACCGTGGTGTGCGAGCGGGGGCCGGACGCGCTGCGCGCGGCCCGCGCCCGGATCGACCGCTCCCTGCACCGCGCGGTCGACCGCGGCCGGCTCAGCCCGGCCGGGCGCGAGGACGCCTGGGCCCACCTGCTGTTCGCCGACGACCCGGAGGCCCTGGCCGACCGTCAGCTGGTCGTCGAGGCCGTGGTGGAGGACGAGGCGGTGAAGACGCAGGTCCTCGCGACCCTGGACAAGGTGCTCGCCGACGAGCAGGCCGTCCTCGCCACCAACACCTCCGCCATCCCCGTCACCCGCCTCGGCATCGCCACCGGCCGCGCCTCGCACGTCCTGGGCCTGCACTTCTTCAACCCCGCGCCGGTCATGCCGCTGATCGAGGTGGTCTCCTCGCTGCACACCGACCCGACCGTCCTCAACCGGGTGGCGGGCTTCGCCGAGGACGTCCTCGGCAAGCACGTGGTGCGCTCCCGGGACCGGGCCGGCTTCGTCGTCAACGCCCTGCTCGTGCCGTACCTGCTGTCCGCGATCCGGATGGCCGAGGCCGGCCACGCCACCGCCCGGGACATCGACGCCGGCATGGTCCACGGCTGCGCCCACCCGATGGGCCCGCTCGAACTCGCCGACCTGATCGGGCTGGACACCGTCCAGGCCATCGCGCAGTCGCTGTACGACGAGTACAAGGAGCCGCTGTACGCGCCGCCGCCGCTGCTCGCCCGGATGGTCGAGGCCGGCCTGCTCGGCCGCAAGGCGGGCCGCGGCTTCTACCCGCACCGGGCGGCGGCCTGAGCACGCCGGTGCCCCGGTCTCCGTCGCGGAGGACCGGGGCACCGGTGTACGTCCGGGCGTCGGGGCGCCTGCTCTCAGGGTTCTGTTGTCAGGGCTCCTGCTCCCAGGGCTACTGCTCTCAGGGCGCGGTGATGCCCGGCTGGGCGCCCGCGCCGAAGGACCAGCCCTCGACCTCCCCCGGCGCCGGGTCGTAGCTGCCCGCGCCCAGGTTGCTGTACGACCACGGGCCGCCGTGCTGGGCGTGCCAGTACGACCAGTAGGCGCTGCCGGTCGGGTTGGTGCAGGTCGACGGCAGGGCGTTGATCTTGCAGACGAAGCCGGGGAACCGCGGGTGGAAGGCGTACGAGAACCCGGCGCCGGTCAGCGCGGCGAGCCCGCTGGCCGGGTCGCCGGGGGCGCAGCCGGTCTGGATGCCGCCGCCGACGGCGGTGAAGTCGACGACGACGGTGACGCCGGTGGTGCCGCTGCAGGCGGCCGCCTGCGCCTGCGGGGCCTGGACGGCGGAGGCGCCGAGCAGGCCGGCGGTGAGGGCCGCGGCGGCGGCGATCGAGCCGAGGGTGCGGCGGGCCGGTCGGGCCGGGGTGAGGGTGTCGGTCATCGGAGTGTTCCTCTCGGGGTCAGGGCGTTCAGTGCGCGGCCGGTGCCGGGCAGGCCGCGGTGGGCGCGGCCGGACGCGCGCCGGCGGCGGAGAGGGTGGCCAGCGGCGTGCCGGCCAGGCCGAGGACGGCCTGCGCGGTGGCCCGGGCACCGTTGCCCGGGTTGAAGCCGGACGCGTCGTAGGCGACCGCCCCGCGCACGTCCGGGGCGGCGGCGCAGCCCTGCTGGAGCTTGACCAGGCTGCTCCAGCCCTTGAGACCGGCGACGAGGCGTCCGCCGGAGAACAGCGCCTGGGTGGCGAGGCCGGTGGTGTTGGCGTTGGACGCCGTCGCCCCGGCGGCCGCGAAGCCGCCGTCGGCGTTCTGGTGGGCCGTCAGCCATCCGAGGCCCGCGTTCGCCTTGGCGGCGCGGCCGGTGGCGGCCAGGGCCTGGGCGGCGAGCGCGGTGGCGTCCGGGTCGCTGGTGCAGGTGGCCTGGCCGAAGGAGACCGGGAAGCCGCCGTCCGCGCACTGGCTGCCGGCCAGGAAGTCGACGGCGGCGGCCGGGGCGCCGCCGGGGGCGCGGTGGAGGGCGATCAGGGCCAGCGACTGCCCGAACGCGTTGCTGTAGTCCCCCCACTGCGACCGGTCGGAGAAGCGGCCGCTCGGGCTCTGCAGCGAGCGGAGCCGGGCCGGCAGGTCGACACCGCCGAAGGCGGCCGGGTTCCCGCCGCGGACCTCGACGGCGAGCAGCAGCTTGGCCGTCGCCCCGGCGTACGCCTCGGTCGTGCCGTCACCGAGGTAGCCGCCGATGACCTCGGGCTTCGCCAGCCAGGCGGTGGCCCGCGCGGCCGCCTGGTCGGAGCCGCGGGAGGCGGCGAAGGCCAGCACGGCGTCGATGGTCAGCCCCTGGTCGGGGTAGGCGGTGCCGTCGAAGACGGACTCGAAGTGGTCCCCGTCGACGAGCTGCCGGGCCAGCCAGCCGGCCGCGGCGGCGTCCGGGCGGTGGGTGCCGGCGTCCTGCGCGGCGACGGTCGGGGCCGGGGCGGCCTGGGCGGCGGCGGCCGCGGGGAGCACGGTGGCGAGGGCGAGCGCGGGTATCGCGAGCAGGCCGAGGGAGCGGCGGAGCACGGGCACGAGAGGCCTTTCCGGGCCTGGACGCAGGGGCCCGGAGAGCGTCGGCACCACGCCGGACAGCCCTCGGAGCTCCGGCCCGCAGACCACGACGGGAGGAGTGGACACCTCTCCGCCGCCGGGTACTCGGGCTCGCCGCCGACAGCCGTCGGCGGCCTACCGTTGCGGGTCAGCGCCGGATTCGGACCGGACTTCCCCCGACGGCGGAGTCAGAACATGACGGCTCATCATGGCGACGGCCAAAAGGCCGGGTCAAGGGCCCGTGCGTGACGACTCCCGCGTCCCGGTCGTGGCGGACGCCCCGGACACGCCGGTGGCCCGCACGGGCGGCCGTCCGAACCCGGACCTCGCCCACCGGCCGACGGGCCTCGACGCCCCCGCCGCCACCCCCGCCGCCACACCCGTCCTCGGGCCGGGCCGCATCACCGGCCGGACCGCCCGCATCACCGTGATCCGCCCCTCGGCGCCCGCACCGGGCCCGGGCGGCGGGCCGTACCGGCCGCCCGAGCGCGGACACGGCGGCGCGCGGCACAATCACTGCCATGCAGCACATCTTCCTCATCGGCATCGGCGCGGGCGATCCCGACCACCTCACCCTGCAGGCGGCCAAGGCACTCGCCCGCACCGACGTCTTCTTCATCCTCGACAAGAACGAGGAACGGCAGGACCTGATCCGGCTGCGCCGACAGATGCTCACCGAGCACGGCCGGCCCGGCCACCGCGTGGTCGAGGTCCCGGACGCGGAGCGGGACCGCACCACCCCGGCGTACGGCGCGGCCGTGGACGACTGGCGCAGCCGCCGGGCCGACCTGGTCGAGCGACTGGTCACCGAGCACCTCGGCCCGGACGAGACCGGCGCGTTCCTGGTCTGGGGCGACCCGAGCCTGTACGACAGCGTCATCGCCGTCGTCGACGAGGTGCTGGCCCGCGGCGTCGTCACCTTCGGGTACGAGGTGATCCCGGGCATCAGCAGCGTCTCGGCGCTCGCCGCCCGGCACCGCACCACCCTGACCCGGGTCGGCCGCCCGGTGCAGATCACCACCGGCCGCCGCCTCGCCGAGGGCTTCCCCGAGGGCGTGGACGACGTGGTGGTGATGCTGGACGGGCGGGCCGCGTTCACCGAGATCGACCCCGAGGGCCTGGAGATCTTCTACGGCGCCTACCTCGGCACCCCGGACGAGATCCTCGCCGCCGGCCCCCTCGCGCAGACCGCCCCACGGATCCGCGAACTGCGCGAGCGGGCCCGCGAACGCAAGGGCTGGATCATGGACACCTACCTGCTCCGCCGCTCGGAGAGCTGACGCCCCCGGTGCGCCCCCACCCGGCCCGGGGGCGCACCACGGGCCGCCCGGCCCGGGTCGGGCCCGGTGCATCCGGCCGTGTTCGCGGCCCGGGCGGGCCGGCTACGAACCGGCCGAGGCTCCCCCGACGTCCCCGGCGTCGCCGACGTCGCCGTCCTCGTCCCCGACCGTGACATCCTCGCGCTCGACGGCCCAGTCCCTGCGGCGCTCGCGGTTCAGGACCCAGTCGGAAGCCGGGCGGGGAGCCGGGCGCGCCGCGTCACCACGGGACGCGGTCGCGCACACCCGCCGCAGCAGGGAGTTCAGCTGGGTGCGCTCCCCCCGCGTCAGGGACGCCAGCAGGCCGTCCTGCACCGCCGACGCGTCGCTGTGCAGGATCTCCAGCGCGACCTGCCCGGCGGAGGTGAGCGTCAGCACCTCGTGGCGGCCGCCGACCTGGACGAACAGGGACTGCACCAGGCCCGCCGACAGGAGTTCGTCGAGCGAACGCGCGGTTTCGGCGGCAGCGCCCGGGACCTGGGCGAGAAGATCGGGGCGGGCATGCGGCCCCAGCCGGGCCAGCATGGAGAGGACGGAAAGGTGGGCCTGGCTCATCCCACGGAACTCCAGGCGCTCCGCGAGCAGGGAGTCGGCCGCCCGGCCGGCCTCCGACAGGAGGTGGACGGTCTGCTCGAAGGGGCTCGACGACCCCTTTCTCCTGTCGTACACGTCGCATCCAATCGCTGGGGAGGGCCGCACCACCTCCGGCGGGGGTCACGGGAACCACCGACGCCATGCCACGCTGCCGAACGCCGGTCACAGGAGGACCGCAGGACCTGCCCGCACGCCGCGTCGGGCACGGCACCGCACTCCAAGGTGAACCGAGGCTAACCATAGCGGCGCCGGGGCGATCGGTCTACATCGATGTCGTCCGTCGAGCCCCCACCGGAGCCCGCGCCGTGCCGTGCGGCGCCGAGCCGCGCCGCGCCCGTCAGCGTCCCCGCACGGCCTCCGCGGCGTACTCCACGTACTCGTGCAGCCCGTACGCCAGCCCCAGGCTCAGCAGGGACACCGCCGTCACCGCCACCAGGCACACCACGCCCACCCGCAGCGCGCGCCCGTGCGGCCGGACCGGCACCGACCCCAGCAGCGCCTCGACCCGCTGCGGCACCGGCCCCGCGCCCACCGACAGCAGCGGGTTCCGGCTCCCGCCCGCCCGGACGGCGGCGGAGCCGGCCAGCGCCGCCCGCGCGATCGCCGTCGCCGCCAGCCGGCGGTCCCCCACCGACCCGGCCGCGGCTTCGTCCGCCCACCGCTCCAGGTGGAATCCCAACGCCTCCCGCAGGCCGCGCAGCGCCGGGTGCACCGCGGCCGCGAGGTCGGCGACGGCGGACAGCAGGTGGTGGCGGCCCGCCAGGTGGGCCCGCTCGTGCGCGAGCAGCACCTCGCGCTCCGCCGGCCCGAGCGCCCGCACCATGCCCGCGGTCACGACGACCCGTCCGGGACGCCCGCGAAAGGCCGGCAGGGCGAACGCCTCCGCGTCGCCCCCCGGCACCACCAGCACATCGCCGTCGGCCACCCCGTCACCGGTCGACGCCCAGGCCCGCGCCAGCAGCGCGCGGTGCTCGTACCAGCGGCGCACCAGCAGCACGGCCTGGACCGCCAGCACCGCCCCGGCGAGGCCGGACACCGGTACGACGGCCGGCCACTCGGCCACCACGCGGGACAGCGGGAGCCGCTCCAGGGAGGCGAGGAACGGCACGTGGAACAGCGCGACCAGCGCCGCCACGGTGCCCCCGGCCAGCAGCACGGCCGCGCCCGTCAGCGCCAGGCAGGCCTCGCGGGGCGGCAGGAGTGCGGCCAGCCGGCGGGCCGCCGCGGTCGCACCCCACGGCCCCGCCAGCGCCAGGGCGACCAGGGCCAGGAAGACGGTCATTCTCGATCCTCGGATTCCATCAGAAGGCGCCGCAGCACCTCCTCGTCCCCCTCGGACAATGACGACACGAACCGCTTCAGCACCAGTTCGCGGCGCGGATCGCTCTCCAGCTCCCGGCGCATCCTCCCGGCCACCAGACCGGCGGCGTCGGCGACCGGCGCATAGGCGAAGCCCCGCCCGGACCGGCTCCGCTCCAGCGTCCCGTTCTCGTGGAGCCGCCCCAGGACCGTCGCCACGGTCGTCCGGGCCAGCCCCCTGTCGAGCGCCTCGTTGACCTCCTGCGCCGTCAACGGCCGGCCGGCCGCCCACAGTACGGCCAGCACGTCCGCCACCAGTTCGCCGTGCGGGCGCCTGGCGTCCCGACTGTCCTCCACCGTCTCTCCCGTCCCCTGCCACGCCGCCGGACCGGCGTGCAGCGAACCCGGCGATGTCTGCACCCCCGCCACCGTCGACTACATGGACGTAGACGATCCGGTCGGATATTTGTAAGGTATGCCTCAGCTAACTGTACGGGCAGCCACACGGTCCACCGGCGCACACCCAGGGGCGAGCCAGTGGCAGACCTCGTGCCGCCGCTCGGTCAGGACAGTCGTGGCCGCCGACGGCTCGGACAGGTCGGTGGTGGTCATCTGCCAGCCCCCGGGGTGCACGTACGGTCGGCGCGGCGCCAAGCCTGCGAGAGGGGCGACGGCGCCCTCAGGCGGGCCACGCAGCTGCGCCCGGCCCGTTGCACCCGATCAGCCGACCGACCGGTTCTCCGCCGACACCGCTTCGACCGCCGGCCGGTGGCTCCCCCGGCCCACACCGCCGTGGACGACCCGGGCCCGCTCGGGGGCCCGGGTCGTCCACAGGGGTCGTTCCGATCGGTGATCGGCTCCGGCGCGAAACGCCGCACCGGGCGCGCGGGAATCAGCCGAGCGTCACCGGGACCTCAGCGGGACCTCGCCGGGGCGTCAACGCCCCTGGAGGGACTTGACGTTGTCGCCGAAGGTCCAGCCCTTCGAGCCGTCCCAGTTGGCCGACCAGGTCATGAGCCCCTTCAGCGCGCCGCCGAAGGCGTTCCACGACTGGCTGACCAGGCTCGGCGCCATGTAGCCGCCGCCCGCGCCGGGCTGGGCCGGCAGGCCGGGCACCTGCTTGTCGTACGGCACCTTGATCGTGGTGCCCTGGACGACCAGGCCGTTGTTCAGGCACGTGGTCTGCGCGGTGAAGCCCTGGACGGTACCGGCCTGGTAGGAGTCGCCGGAGCAGCCGTACATGCTGCCGTTGTAGTACTGCATGTTCAGCCACCAGAGGCGGCCGTTGTCCACGTACTTCTTGATGATCGGCAGGTAGGAGCCCCAGATCGACCCGTAGGTGACGCTACCGCCGGTGACGTACGCGGTTTCGGGGGCCATCGTCAGGCCGAAGCCCGCGGGCATCTGGGCCAGTACGCCGTCGATGATGCGGATCAGGTTGGACTGGGAGGCGGACAGCGTGTTGATGTTGCCGCTTCCGGACAGGCCGGTCTCGATGTCGATGTCGATGCCGTCGAAGTTGTACTTCTTGAGGATCGGGACGACCGTCGCCACGAACTTGTCGGCGACGGTGCTGGAGCTCAGGTCGATGCCCGCGGCGGCGCCGCCGATCGACATCAGGAGCGTCGCTCCGGCCGCCTTGGCCTGGCACATCTCGGCGGGGGTCGAGACCTTGACGCCGGCGTCCATGCCGTCCTGCCACAGCACGGTGCCGTCCGAGAGGATCACCGGGAAGGCGGCGTTGATGACGTTGTAGCCGTGCGCGGCGATCCGGCTGTCCGTGATGGGGACCCAGCCCATGCCGGGGTGGACACCGTTCGCGGCGCCGTCCCAGTTCTCCCAGTAGCCCTGCAGGACCTTGCCCGACGGCTTGGGCTTCGTGGGGCAGGTGTCGCCCGGCGGCGTGGTGGTCGGCGGAGTCGTGGTGGTCGGCGGAGTCGTGGTGGGCGGCGCGGTGGTGGGCGGCGCGGTGGTGGGCGGAGTCGTGGTCGGCGGGGCAGTCGTCGGCGTGGTGGCGGTCGGCGAGGGACTGCTGCCGCCGGGGCCGACCAGCGACACGTCGTCCGCGTAGAACGCGGGCTGCCCGTACCACCCGTGCAGGTAGACGGTCACCGAGGTGGTGTTCGCCCCGGTGGAGAAGCCGACGCTGAGCTGGCCGTACGACGCGCTGCTCGGCGTCCAGGTGGACGGGGTACCGGTGATGCCGGTGCCGGTGGCCCCCAGGTAGACGTAGCTGCCCTGGACGTAGGCGCTCAGCGTGTACTGGGAGTTGGGCTGCACGCTGATGGTCTGGGTGCACTGGGCGGTGTCCTGGCCGGTCGGCGCGGCCTTGAGCGCGGAGGCACCGGAGTGGACCGGACTGCCGACGGCCGCACCGGAGCCGCCGGAACAGGTCCAGTCGGCGAGGCCGTTCTCGAAGCCGGAGTTGGCCACCAGGTTGGTGGTGACGGCCCCGGCCGAGACGGTGCCGGCCACGGCAATGCCGGCACCGATGACGGCGGCGGCGCTCACCCCGGCGAGGGAACGGCTCAGGACGGATGGTCCGCGCTTGGCGCGGCCGGTCCGGCTCACCTGCGACGCGCGCTCCAGGGGCGCCCGTCCGGGCCGCGGAGTGCGGAGCGACTCACTCCCGCCCTGGTCGCCTTCGAGGCGGCCGGGGTCCGGAGCAGGGCGGAAGCCGCCCGACAGACGTGGAGTACGTGACCTCCGACGGAACATGCTGTGCTCCCTTCCCGCCGAGCGTCGGGGACATGACGACGCGTGGGGGCGTGACGCCCGGCTCTGGGTGAGGTGGGGGGACATGTGGGGCTGTGCCGGACCGGATCGTAGGTGGGCCACCAGGGCGCGTCAATAGGTCTGGACCAATTGCGAGAATGCGGCCCGGTCGAGCGAGGGCGGTTCACCGGAATTTCGGACACGCATCGACTGGCACGCCCCTTGTGCGCGCCTGGATCGGAGTCCGGTGCGGCGATCAACCGTCAGGAAGGCCGGCAACAGGTCGACACCGGTCCGAGCAACCCTGCACCAGGCGCCCCGGCCCGAGAGACCACGGGCCGCAGGACCGGAGAAAACGCACCGTTCGCCGACGGCCCTCCGACTACCGCGGTTCAGGTGCCGCGCGATGGATCGCAGTGACCCTCGCTGCGGCATCGAAGCCGAGGACCGGGTCGGGCCGACCGGAGAACAGGCTGGCGTAGAGCGGGCGGTAGTGGGCGATCTTTCGCGCGGTCCGACCGTCGTTGCCGAAGACTGCCAGCAACTCTCCTTCCCGGGCGGCGAATCCGGTCATGGCCGTGTGGTCGATCCAGACCTCCACTCCGGATCGGGCGAGCACCAGACTGCTCTCCTTGCTGCTGGAGCCGGTCAACCAGCTACTGCGCAGCCGGGCCGTGCCCGCCTCACCCCGGGAGCGAAACCCCACGGTGCACCAGGCGCTCGCGCCGCCGTCCGCCTGCTGGAAGGAGGTGAGTTCGGTGAGGTCGACGAAGCGGGTGAGCATGCTGAGCTGGTTCACCCCGGAGTCCATCCAGCTGGAGACGTACGAAGCGAAGGCCGCCTCGCCTCGAAGGACGTAGGGGTCGTAGAAGGCCGAGGTGATGGCCGTGACGGGCCCCCAGCCCGGGTTCGCGGCGATCAGCGCTGCCGCCCAGTCGACCTCGGGCGAGAACGCGAAGTGGTGTGCGGTGAACAGCCTGCCCCGCACGTCGGCCTTCCCGTCCAACTCACGCAATGCCGCGAGCGAGGCGAGATCGTGGACGAGGGGCTTCTCCACCAACACTCTGGCGCCGGAACGGAGGAGGGCCTGGACCGCCAGCTCGGCATGCGTCTCCGTCGGGGTGGCCAGCACCACCAGGTCCGGCCGATGTGCGTCGAGTGCTCGGGGGAGGTCGCCGTAGTGGGGTGGGGTGGCCCCCCGGAAGTCGACGGGTTCGACCGGCCGCGAGTCGACCGTGAACTCCAACGCCACGTCCTCTCGTTCGGCCAGGACAGCGAGGTGGGTCTCGGCGATGATGCCGACCCCGACCAGGCCGACACGGACCGGTTCGACGCGTACCGAGTCGGTCATCCGATCTGTTCCCCTCGTCCGCTGCGACCCCGTACGCCGGAGTCGTGGTGTCTCATCCTCGCGCGACCACCTCGGCCCACCGACCCAGCGACACGGCCGGCCCGTCGACCCACTCGATCCGCGGGTCGTGCTCCACGGCCTTCGGGACGCCCTCCATCCAGCTGGTCACGATCGGGACCCAGTAGGTGTTGCCGCCCGACCTGCGCGTGCGCGCATCGAGCTCGGCCCGGGTGCGGCGGGCGCCATCGTGGTCGCCACCGAACACTCGGAGCAGGATCTGGGCCACGTCGGCCAGGTTGTGGCCGCCGCGGTAGCCGATGCCGTCCGCCAGCTGCCGGGTACCCCCGACCGCCTCCGTGGCAGCCCGGGCATCACCGGCCACCGCGTGCGCGACCGCCTCGGCGGAGCGGAGCTTGACCAGTTCGACCGGATTGGGCACCAGGTCGAGCAGCTCCCGCGCCCGGGTGGTCGCGGCCCGCACCGCACCCGTGTCGCCGGACCAGCAAACGGTCTGCGCCAGGTTGGCCAAGGCCTTCGCCTCCGCGGCGGCCAGGTCCTCCCGCCGGGCCAGGTCGATCGCCTCGGTGTACGCGGCGGTCGCCTCGTCGAAACGGGCGTTCACCCGCCAGATGTGCCCGATCAGTCGCAGCTGTTCGCCCTCGTCCTCCGGCCCACGGCTGCGCTGCTCCCGCAGCGCGCCCAGCGCCGTGCCGAACCGTCCGTTGAGGTAGTCGAAGTCGCAGAGCCAGTACCGGGCCGCGGCGTCGAAGTCGCCACCCAGCAGAGCGCGGTAGATCTCCGCAGCCTCGGTGTAGTCGCCGTGATTGCGCAGTGCGTGGGCAAGGTGGATCCGCACCAACTGCTCCGTGGGACTGCCCGACCGTACGCCTTCCCCCGCGCCGACGAGCAGCGTGACCGCGTCCGCGGCGTGGCCGGTACGACGCAGCTGGACGCCACGTATCGCAGCGAGAACCGCCCGGTACTCCGGCGTCGCAACTGGTTCGGCGGTGAGCCCGGCGCCCAGATCCGACCACTGTCCGGCCTCGACGAGACGCTGCGTGGCGCGGGCCATCCAGTCTTCGAAGGCTCCGTGCGCGGCCGAGAGCTTGAGGCCGGATTCGAGGGCCTGGGCGATGGCGACCCGTCCGGAGGACGGCCCGAGACGCTCGCCCAACCAGGCGAGGAGCCGAGCCGCGACCTCGCTGCGGTCCTGGTCGGACCAGCCGTCCGGGAGTGTCCGGTCCGCCTCCACGATGGCGTGGCGCAGCGCCGCGTGCAGGGCGTACGGCAGGGTGTAGGCGTCGTCGTGCGTGAGGAACGGCCGACGCAGGAACCGAGCCACGCTTCCGTCCGGGACGTTGGGCTGTCCCGCCCGCAGCAGATCGGCACCCACCCGGTCGGTGAGCGCCGCGGTACGGACGAGGTCCCGTTCCTCCCGTGGCAGGTCCCGGATGGACCGGGTCGCCACCGCCGTGAACGAGCCGCCGAAGTCCGCCGGTGACGGTCGCCCGCCGCGGGCGAGGAGTGCGACGAAATGGGACACCGACAGGTCCAGATACAGGGGAAGACCCTGCCCGCCGGCGATGATGCGCCGACGGACCTCAGCGGGCATGGCGGGCTCGCCGTCCCGGGTGAGCGCCTCACTGAGGTAGCTGTCGGCATCCGAGTCCGACAGGTAGCCGACGAGATGCTGGCGCGGTTCGACAGTGTCGTTGCTGAAGTGCAGGTTGGGCCAGTGCTGGGGGCCCGCGAAGTCCAGCTCACCGCCCGCACCGGCGTCGGCCCAGTCGATGCGGTTGCGGCCGGTGATCACGAACAGCACATTGGGCATCAGGTAGACACACCTCTGGATCAGGCGTTCCACCGTACGGTCGGCACGGCCGTTGACCATTTCGAAGGTGTCGAGGAACACGCACACCGTGGGCCTCCGGGCCGGCCGGCCTCGCTGAGGCAGGTGGTCCAGGTCCCAGGCCAGCAGGTACGGGAAGTACGAGAGCGTCTCGTAGTCGGCGTCGGCCTCGACCAGTTCGGCGAACAGCTCGCAGTCGGCCAGCAGACGTCCCTCGCGTACGCGGTCCCGGACGGCGCGGTAGGTCGCCAGGGCCGCGCGGTGCGCCAGCCCGGTCAGGCCGCCGAGCCCGGCGGGGTCGACGTCCCGCACGGTCTCCGCGATCTGGTCGCCGAGGCCGATGCTGCGGGAGGCGCGGCGCAGCGCCGGGGAGGAGTCCAGGAACTCCTGAAGCGTCTCACCCGGGTGCGCGCGGGCCCAGTAGGAGGCGAGCGCCAGGTCGAAGGCCGGCCAGTGGCTGCCCAGCTGCCCAAGGCCGGCGCGCAGGCGCAGCAACAGGCTCTCGATGTCGCAGGCGCCGTCCTCGGAGAGGTCGACCCGTACGGCCACGACGTCGTCGCGATCCCCGGCCGTCGCGTCGGCGAGCAGCCGGCGCTCCAACTCGTGGGAGAGCGTCGTCTTTCCTATGCCGCCCACCCCGTAGAGCGTCAGGACGTTGCGACGCCCCTGCGCCCGGTCCACGACCGGTGAGACCTCGGCCTCGTCCAGGGTACGGCGCAGGCCCTCCACCGACCGGTTGAAGGCCGCCACCTCGTCGACCCGGTTGGTGAAGACCTGTTGTGCCGTGACGGTGGACGACAGTCCGCTCATGAACGCGGCCCGCAGGTTCACCCGTGCCATCCCGCCTCCTTTCCGCACCGCCATGGTGGTGCCCGGCTCGCGTCGCGCGATGAGTCTTGGAACTGAAAGCCTGTCAGTTGCTTCTGGGATACCACAAGGAGTCCTCCCGGCGGGATGGGAGGACGGCCGGATACCCGCTGCGCGCCCTCACGGAAGCCAGCGGGCGGCCTGCTCCCGCGTCACCCGCGCCGCGTCGACGTACCAAAGCTCGTTCGGCTTGTCCCATCGGGCCTTGAGGAGCGCTTTGGCCTCGTCCTTCTCCCCGTACGGGACACACAGATAGAGCCGCCCGTCGACGACGTCCCCAGGGCGGATCGTCGCCGATCCGGCTGCGCCGGCAGCGGCCGGTCCGGGCGCCCCGGGCGCCCCGGGCGCGCTCGTGGCAGTACCCCCTGCCACCCGCGGGTTCCAAGCAGCCCGCTCCTTGCGGGCCCGGTCGATGACCCGGCTGACACGTTCACAGGACGCCGGGTCGGTGAAGCGCATCATCAGATCCGTCGGCCCACTGCTCGCCAACAGGTTGAGCGAGCCGTGCCAGAGCACGGTGTTGTCGACGATGAGCACCTTCTCGTGCATCCGCTCACGAAAGCTCACCTCGCAGCCGGCTGCTTCGAGGATCTCGATCTGCTTCTGGTGACGGGCCGCCCCGGTCGCCTCTCGCTGCTCCTCGGGTGACCGGGTGTGAACGACGACCCGCACGCCGTCGGCCACCCGCGCACCGAGCAGCGCCGACCAGCGGCGGACCGGCTGCGGGTCGAGGAAGGCGCAGTAGACCTCAATACTGGTCCTGGCCCTGGCGATGTCCCACGCCACGGCCTTCTGCACCTCGTCGGCTGGGAAGAAGGCCGGTCGTGCCAGCTCCTCCTCGGACAGAACCGACAACTGTGCCGCGTCACGCGTCGGAATCAGCTGGTCGGCGGAGATCACCTGGGCGTGGCCCTCCAGGTGGTCGAGCATGACCCGGGCCTCGCTGTGCGAGCCGAGGTGCTTGCGCAGATGCTCGACGTCGGCGACGACGATCAGGTGGTCCTGGGCCCGGCTCAGCGCGACGTTCAGCAGACGGCAGGTCTGGGAGGAGAGGCCGGTACCGGCGTAGAAGATGCCCGGGTCCTTTCCGGCTCCGACGGCGGTGTCGAAGATGACGATCGGACGTTGGCTGCCCTGGAACCGGTGGATGGTGTCGACCAGGCCTTCGTAGTCCTCCCCGAACCGGTACTTCAGGCTTCCCTTCAACGCCTTGACCTGTGCGCGATAGGGCGCGATGACCGCCAACCGGTCCGTCGCCCGCTCCCCCGCTCCAATGTCGGCGCCGTCGAACTTGCGCCCGGGCAGCACCCCCTCGTACTGAAGGCCGCGAACGAGCTCGTGGACGACGGCCTGCGACCGCTCGTCGGCGATAGTCTGCTCCAACCGCATGCGCTCATCCGCAGGAAGCCTCTGCGGTGCCCGGGCCTCGGCCCGGGCCAGGGTCGCGTTCCGGCACTCCATCGACGTTCGGGCGCGGTGTTCACCGATCCCGTTGATGTGGACCTTGCCGCCACTGGTCCGGTGCATCCACACCACCGTCCCGCCATGACCGTTGGGCGCCTTCGCCATAGCTGATGCGGGTGAAGTCAGCGGCCGTGCAGATACCTTGCGCGGCCAGGTGCGGGCGAGGCTCACGTGGCGGATGCACGAGGCGATCGACCCCACCGTGTTGGTCGTGGACGACACCGGGTTCCTCAAGGACGGTGACGCCTCCGCGTGCGTGTCGCGGCAATACACCGGCACCGCGGGAAAGGTCACCAACTGCCAGGTGGGCGTGTCGGTGCACCTGGCCCACGACCACGCCTCCGCGCCGGTCAAAGCGCGCTCCCGCTGTCGCCGGACGCCGACCCGGAGAATGTGGCGCGGCAGGTCACCAGGCTCCTCGTTCGGTAGAGCCAGTGCGGCGACGTCGGTTGCAGTTCTGGTTGCGTCCATCCCCGTCCAGCCCCGTCCGCAGCTCCACCAACAGGCCGCTCCGCCGCAGGGCAGCACGTACACGGAGCCGCCGTGCGGACGGACGAAGAGTTCACGCCTGCATCGAGGGCTTCGATGACACCGTGCCTGCGCGCGGCCCGACCCGGACGGCATCGGCCCCGACCAGATGCGGCTGGTCGGGGCCGACGCCGTGGAGAAGCGAAGACCGGGCGCCGGGCCCGGCGAGTTCAGCCGGAGCCGGGGCAGCCACCTTCTCGACCTGATGGATCCAGGACGTCGGGGCTACGGTACGAGGACGATCTTGCCCTGTACCCGGCCGGTTTCACTGAGCTCGTGGGCCTTCGCGGCCTCGGCGAGCGGGAGGGTCTCCGAGATCGTGGGGCGTACGCCGTGGGTGTCGACGAGTTCGGCGAAGGCGGTGAGCACGGCGGGGGTGGGTTCCAGGAAGAACTCCACGAAACGGATGCCGAGTTCCGCGGCGCGGGCCGTCACCTCGGTGCGGTCCACGCCGACGCCGACGACGTCGACCAGGATGCCGCCCGGCTTGAGGGTGAGCAGGGAACGCGGGCCGTAGTCGTTGCTGATGGTGTCCAGCACCGCGTCGATGCCGCGCAGGGCCGAGAAGTCCTCCACCCTGTAGTCGATCAGCTCGTCGGCGCCGAGTCCGCGCAGATAGTCGTGCTTGGCGGCGCTGGCCGTGCCGATGACGTACGCACCCCGGGCCTTGGCGATCTGCACGGCGAGGTGGCCGACGCCGCCGGCCGCGCCGTGGATCAGCACCCGCTGGCCGGGCTGGACATCGGAGAGAGTGATCAGGGCCTGGTAGGCGGTGAAGCCGGAGATCGGCAGCGCCGCGGAGCCGACGTGGTCGAGGGTGCGCGGCTTGGGCGCGATCCGGTCTTCGGTCACCACCACGTGGTCGGCGTGGCTGCCCTGCGGCGGGACGGTCCAGCCGTAGACCTCCTCGCCCACCGCGAAGCGGGTCGCGCCCTCGCCGGTACCCTCGACCGTTCCGCTGAACTCGTGGCCCAGCACGAACGGCGGTGGGCCGAAGAAGTCCACCTTGCCGATGCGGACCTTCCAGTCCGCAGGGTTCATGCCGGTGGCCCGTACGCGCACAAGGACCTCGCCGGGGCCCGGCGAGGGAAGGGGTATCTCGGCGAGTTCCAGCACGTCGGAACCCCCGATGGCCTGCTGTGTGATTACCCGTGTCATCGTCATGCAGACCATTCTGCGCTTGATGATCATGAGAGAGAAGCAGTTTCGCACCCGACCCGCCACAAGAGACACCGCCCGGTGCGGCGATGTCTTCGCACTACCGCCACCGACCAACGCCTGGCCCTCCCCGGCCCCCGGTGCCACCAGCGGCCTGATCCACGACACCAACACCGGCATGTCCCTGGAAAACGACAACTCCGGCAAGGACAACGGCACCCCCGCCCGGCCACGGACCTGCGGCACCGTCCTCCCACCCTGGCTTTGTCGCCGAGAGCCAGGAGCTACCTGAGATGCGGATATCTCGATCCGGGCGCACAGCTCTTCGGGCAGCAGCCCGGCGGAGGGGTACGTGACCACCTGCTCCGGGTGCAGCACGCACAGCCGGAGAGAGGCACTCGAACCCAGAGTAGAAATGACGACTAGTCAGGAAGGTCGGCAAAATGTCAGCATCGGTCCGATCAGAGGCTGTCGTACCAGCCCAGACATGCGACTCGACAGAGCATCGCGCAGGGCACATTCACCCGACCCGAGTGCCCCGCATCTGTCTCAGTCCGACCCGCCGCACTATTCGGATCCACCCTCTGAAGAGGATCAGACAGGCATGCCTACCCGACGCATTTCACCAGGTCAGCGAACCCGGCCCCGGGGCTTCAGCGGGAGTGCCGGGAGCTCCGGGGCGCGCAGGCGGGTGCCGTCGTAGCCGTGGACGTCGCCGAAGCGGGCGGTGGTCATCCAGTCCTCGCGGGCCTGGCTGATCTCCTCGCCGGAGCGGCCGATGAAGTTCCACCACATACCACGCGTTTCACAGTTCTTCCCAGGTCAGGGGCCTGATCGACCATCCGGGGTCAGCAAAAGGTCAGCAAGACGCCCGGGAGTCGACAATCATGGCCACCATCAACCTCGTCCGCGGCATGGGCAGCTTCTTCAAGGAGTGCGAGCACCCCGAGAGCCGGTGGCCTCGGTGCCCGCACGAGTACAAGATCCGCTACCGCAACGCGGCCGGCAGCCAGACCGAAGAGTCCGGCTTCACCACCCAGGACAAGGCCAAGGCCCGACTCGCCGAGGTCTACCAGGCACGGAAGAACAACCCGCAGAGCCAGCGCAAGGCGGAACGCATCCAGAAGTACGGCCCGATGCAGTTCGAGCCGTACGTGACCGGGTGGAGGGCCGGCCAGCGCGACCTGAGCCCCAGCTCGATGCGGCACCTCGACTCACTCCTGGAGCACCACCTTTTCCCGGCGTTCCGCAGCCGCCGGATGGGCACCTTCGACCACAAGGTCGTCGAGACGTTCATCCAGCCAATGGAGCGCAACGGCGTCGACCTGGCCACCCAGTCGAACGTCTTCGACAAGCTGAAGTCGATCCTCCTGGACGCCCACCGGCTCGGGCTCTACGACGACAACCCACTCGATGGGGTCAAGCCGCCGCAGTACGACCCCAAGCGCGCCGTCATCCCCTCCCCTGCCCAGCTCCAGGAGATACGCACCGCCGGCGACGACATGTTCCGCCTCACCGCTGACCTGATGAGCGGCTGCGGCATGCGCAACGGCGAGGCCCTGGCCGTCAATATCAACAACATCGTCGCCGACGACGTGTACCGGATCAGCGAGCAGGTCAACCAGACCACGAAGGACTACGCACCGCTTAAGCACCGCAAGGCCAGCGACTACCGCGATGTACCGCTCCCGGCCGGGGTCAAACTGTCCATTGAGTGGTACGCGGACAAGTACGGCACCGTCGACGGCTACCTACTCCGGCATCCTCGTGATCTGACCAAGCCCTTGCCGTACTACTTCATGCACAACCAGTGGCGGCGGATCAAGAGCGACGGACTCGTCGAGATCCCCGAAGGCATGGTCATCTACGGCTTCCGCCACTTCTTCGCGTCCAACTGCCTCACCCACAACATCCCGATCACCGACGTCGCGGAATGGATGGGCCACCGCAGCCTCGATATCACCTTCAAGATCTACCGTCACCTGATGCCCGGCTCCATCGGCCGCGCTGCACAGGTCCTCGACCTCGGCCTCCGCACGCCGTTCCTATGGACTCAGCCGCCGGACAACCGCTGCTGCTTTACCCACGTCTGAACCTCAGACACCTTGAACTGAAGCTTCGCATTCCGCCCATGCCCGAACCTGAAGGGAATGAGGCCCCCACGAGAGGCCTCGCGATAGATCCACGGGACGGACCATGTTCAGATACTCTGCGGTCTCTTTGACGCTCATGAACTGCTGAGTCATGGCGCTCCTCCTCTGCGAAAGCTGACCGCAGTGGAGAGGCTTACACGCGAACGGCTGTTTGGCCGAGCCGAAGTCCTATGATAGGTGCCTGCAGGCGACCGTTCCGGCAGAGGCTGCTTGGCCACCATCGTCGACTCTGTCCCCCTTCACCCCCAGTTTCGTGAACAGCTCACGGAGCCGGGGCTCGTTGTTGGGCAATGACCTGTCGAGACCTTCTTGCCGGCCGGCGTGAGCGCGGGCGCGTGATTTTCACCCTTGCCGACGTCCAGGCCGAGATAGAGATCTATGCCGTCGGTGCTGGTCAACTGCCCCTCCCCAGGTCTCGTTACCCGGCCCTGCGGTACCGGCGTGCCGGCATCCACGTTACGGAGAGCCTGCCTCACCCGGTGCGGGATCCGGCGCTCAAGCCCCTCATCAGCGGTCTGCCAACGCCTCCGAGCTCGGTGACACCACCTTTTCGATCATGATCGACTGGGGGTTCAAGTCATGCCGGGCCGGGAGGCCGGGAACTCCGTTGCGGGGCCACGAAGAAGGCAACGGGGAATCACACACCGGTCCGAGCCCCGTCGACCGAGGCAAGCCCGGCTCCAAGGTGCACGTCCTGTCCGACCGCAGCGGGCTGCCCCTGGTCGTCGCCATGTCAGTCGGCAACGTCCACGACCAGCATGGTCTGATCCCGCTGGTCCAGGCCCTCCAAATGAAACACGACCCGGAACGAGGCCTGCACTACCGTCCCCGCAAGGTCCACGCAGACAAGGCCTACGACAGTCCCGAGCTGCGGAGATGGCTCCGTCGGCAGCAGATCCTGCCCCGGATCGCCCGCAAGGGCGTCGAGTCGAGCCAGACCCTGGGCCGCCACCGGTGGGTCATCGAGCGGACCATGGCCTGGCTCATCGGCTACCGTCGCATTGCCCGCCGCTACGAGCGCGACCACCTGCTCTACCTGGCCTTTTGCGACCTTGCCGCCGCCATCACATGCCACAAGCGACTGACGAAGATCACCATGTAGGACAAGGTCTAAGCCGAACCGCCTTCATTGGACGACGGCGGCCCGGCCCGGCCCGGAACGCCGGGGCGGCGCGGGCGGTCCTTCCACCGGTGACGGGCGGGGCGCGGTCAGGCGTGGCATTGCGGCAACCCGCCGTGGAACTCGACCATCTCGCGGAAGGACCCGGCCACGTCGATCCGGGCGCCGGGGGCGAGGCCCTGGAGTTCGGCGTAGGCCCGGTGGAGGTTGCCGACCAGGCGCTCGGAGTCGACCAGACCGGCGAACTCGCCGAGGTCCGCGGCGCGGGCCGCCTCCAGCGCCGACAGCCCTGCCGCCAGGCCACTCTCGGCGTTCTGGGCGAGCCATCGCACATAGGCCTCGGTGACGTCCAGCACCTCGGGGCCGCCCACCGGACCGTGCCCCGGAACGACGACCAGGGGCTCCAGGGCGCGCAGCCGCGCCAGGGTCCGTAGCGAGCCCTCGATCGACCCCATCAGGACGTACGGGGTGACGCCCGACCAGGCCACGTCGCCGGTGAACAGCACCCGGCGCTCGGGGACCCAGGCCACCACGTCGGCGGCGGTGTGGGCCGGCCCGACCTGGAGAAGCTCCACGGTCAGGTCGCCGGTGCGCAGCGTCAGCGACTCCCGAAAGGTCAGGTCCGGCAGCCGCAGCCCGATGTCGCCCCACTCCACGGAGGGCCAGAGGCCGCGCAGAGCGAGGCCGGCCTCCGCGATTTCGGAGCGGGTCTGCTCGTGGGAGACGATCGTGGTGCCCGGCCCGAACACGGCGTTGCCGAAGACGTGGTCGCCGTGGAAGTGGGTGTTGACGATCATCTCCGGGCCGCCGGGGGCGACCTTCTCGACCTCGGCCTTCAGCCGCCGGGCGCGGGCCTCGGTGGCCGCCGTGTCGATCAGCACTGACCGGCCGCCGCCGGTGACCAGCCCGGCGTTGTTCAGGCACCAACCGCCCGGCGCCTGCTCGAACGCGTACACGCCGTCGGCGACCTCCCGCAGAACGGGCTCGGCGGCGGGACCGGACTCGATCCGCGGGTGGGCGGGCACGGTCATGGGAGCTCCTCGGTATGAGCGAGGCGGGTGAAGCCGCCCCGGTGGAAGACCAGCGGCGGGGTGCCCGGGTCGCCGGTGTGGATCGTGGCGACCCGACCGATCAGCAGGACGTGGTCGCCGGCCTCGACCTCGGCGTGCAGCAGGCACTCCAGCGCGGCGGTCGCCGAGGGCATCACCGCGTTCCCGGTGCCCCCCGCGACCGCGGCGAGCCGGGCCATGGCTGCGGCGCCCACCGGGCGGTCGGGCCGGGCGAAGTCGAGGGCGAGGTCCTGGTGGTGCTGCCCCAGCAGGTTGACGGCGAAGGAGCCGGCCCGGACGATCCGCGGCCGGATCCGTCCCTTGCCCTTGACGGAGACCAGGACCAGCAGCGGATCGAGGGAGACTGACACCAGGCTGTTGAGGGTCATGGCCGTGGTGGCGTCCCCGCTGCCTTGGGTCAGCATTGTCACCCCGGTGGGGAAGCGGCCCATCGCGGCGCGGAACGCGGCTGCGTCGGGGACGTCGAGCCCGGCGGGGACGGCGTCGCCGGGTCGGTGATGCGAGGCGACGGGCATCAGAGCACCCGGGCGTAACGCTCCAGGGTCTCGCCCGGGCTCGGTCCGTCGAGCGCGGCGAAGATCCGTCGGGCATCCTCGCCGTGCTTGTGCAGCTTGACATGGGCGAGCTCGACCCGGGTGCCGGACTCGACCGGGGTGAACTCGACCTCGATCTCGCTGGCCTTCTCGTCATCGGGGATCGACTGCCAGCGGCCGTCCACCCGCCAGGTCATGACCAGGCGGTGCGGCGGCTCCCAGACCAGGATGCGGCCCCAGTCCACCTCGTTGTCCTCGACGTCCCACTCGTAGTAGCGGCCGCCGACGCCCGGCTCGAAGGCCAGGCCGACCCGCTCCTTCTTCAGCAGGACGTGCGACGGCGGCCACCACTCGCTCAGCCGCTCGGTGAACGCCCGGAACGCCTGCTCCGGGGTGGCGGCCACGGTGACCGACTTGCGGACGTCGGGGATCGGCTGCTGTTCGGCCATGGGCTCTCCTCGTGGAGTACTGCCTGCGGTCTCTGTGAACGGCACCCTCCCAACCGCCGTTCGACGCCCGCTAAAGGGCCGTTGGAGGCGGGACGGCGGCCGGTGCACGCCTCGGCCGGGTTCCGACACGCCTGGATCGGATGTCGAGGGGCTGCGGACACCCTGCCCGTACCAGACCTCCCGTGCATGCCCGGCGCAGCGCGGAGTTAGGAAGCCGAAACGTGACAGACCCCCTGACCGAAGACCTGATGTCCCGCGCCGCCCGGGTCGCTGAGACGGCCCACCGCTACGCGGAGGAGGCGGACCGGACCGGTGCCCTCGACCCCGAGACCGTCAAAGCGCTGACGGCGGCCGGTTATCCCCGCCACTTCGTCCCGGTCCGCTGGGGCGGCACCGACGGGACGTTCACCGAGCTGGCCGAGGCGATGGCGCTGATCGGCAAAACCTGTGCGTCCACCGCCTGGTGCAGCTCGATGTTCGCCTACAGCGCGCGCTTCGCCACCCATCTGTCGCTGCGGGCCCAGAAGGAGTTCTGGGGCGAGAGCCCGAACGTCCTGTGGGTTTCCGGGTTGGTGCCGAGCGGCGCGACCGAGCCCGTCGACGACGGCTTCCGCCTCGACGGCCGCTGGTCGTACGTCAGCGGTGCCACCTTCAGCGACTGGGCGATCCTGGCCGGCCCGCGCCAGGGTCCCGGGGCGCAACCGCCCCGCTTCTTCGCTGTTCCCCGGGCCGACTACACGGTCGAGGAGACCTGGGACAACGTCGGCATGCGGGCGACCGGCAGCCACACGGTGGTGCTGCGGGACGTCTTCGTCCCCGAACACCGGACGGTCCTGCTGGCCGAGGTGGTGGCCGGGATCAACAAGGTCTCCCACAGCCCGCAGCACAACGTGCCGCTGATGGCGGTGGGCGGCCTGACCTGCGTGGCCCCGGTGATCGGCGCGGTGGGCGGCATGGTGGACGCGTACGCCGCCCTGGTGGCCGCCCGCCGCTCGGCGCCGGGCGGCGGTGTGACGCCGGTGAACGACCTGGTGCTGGCCCGGGCCGCCGCGGACCTTGACTCGGCCGC
Organism: Kitasatospora sp. NPDC058218; assembly: GCF_042882445.1. Lineage (NCBI taxonomy): Bacteria > Bacillati > Actinomycetota > Actinomycetes > Kitasatosporales > Streptomycetaceae > Kitasatospora > Kitasatospora sp. NPDC058218. Next base: position 61,438 of record NZ_JBHVWC010000006.1, read on the forward strand.
CCTGCTGGCCGGCCGGGCAGCGGCGCTGCTCGACGCCGGTGAGGCCCGCCGGTTCGCCGTCCGCAACGCCCGTGACGCGGCTTACCTCGGCCGACTCCTGGCGGACACGGCCCACGAACTGATCCGGACGGCCGGTACCTCGGTGCAGGGCGCCGCGCACCCGCTGCAGCGCCTCTGGCGGGACATCACGGCAGCCACCTCGCACGCGGCGCTGCGCTTCGACCGGGCCGCCACCGCGTACGCCGACACTCTCCTGGCGAGCGAACGAGCAGGGGAGTGACCATGGAGATCGGTGTCGGCCTGCCGACAATGGCCGGTGAGTTGACGGCCAACGTGCTGCGGGACTGGGCCCGTGGCGCGGAGCGGCACGGCTTCTGCACCCTCGCGGTGCTTGACCGGCTGGTGTGCGACGGCGCGGAGCCGCTGATGTCGCTCGCCGCCGCCGCGGCGGTGACCGAGCGGATCAGGCTGGCCACCCAGGTCCTGATCCCGGCGTACCGCGGCAACACCGCGCTGCTCGCGAAACAGGTGATGACCCTGCAGCAGCTCTCCGAGGGCAGGCTGGTACTCGGAGTTGCGGCCGGTATACGCCCGGACGACTTCGAGGCTTCGGGCATGGAGTTCCGCGGCCGCGGCCGTCAGCTCGACCGGATCCTGGAGGAGCTGAACGGGATCTGGGACGACGGCGCGGTCGGTCCCCGGCCGAAGCACGGCCGGCCGCAGCTGCTGGTCGGCGGGCGCAGTGAGGCCGCCCTGGTCCGGATGGCCCGTTACGGGGCCGGGACCGTGGTGGTCGCCTTGCCAGAGCAGTTCGCGCAGCGCGCCGTCGAGGCGCGGCAGACCTGGACCGAGCAGGGTCGCGAGGGCCGGCCGCGACTGGTCGCACAGGCGTACTACGCACTCGGGCCGGAGGGCCCCGAGGCGGCGCGGCACCACCTCGGCGCGTACTACGCGTTCGCCGGGCCGGTCGCCCAACTGATCGCCGCGAGCGCGCTGACCACTCCGGAGGCCGTCCGCGAAGCGGTGGCCGGTTACCGACAGGCAGGCTGCGACGAGCTCGTCCTCATCCCCTGCTCCACCGAGTTGCGGCAGCTCGATCTACTCGCCGCCGTAGTGAAGGAGAACGCATGACCCGCAGAGCAGTCATCACCGGCATCGGCGTCACGGCGCCGGGTGGTGTCGGGACGAAGGCCTTCTGGGATCTGATCAGCAGCGGTACCACCGCGACCAGGACCATCACCCACTTCGACGCGTCGAAGCACCGCTGCCAGGTCGCCGCCGAGTGTGACTTCGACCCGCTCGTGCTCGGACTGACGCAGCAGCAGGTGCGCCGCACCGACCGGGTGTCGCAACTGGCCATGGTGTCGGCCCTGGAGGCCATGGCCGACGCGGGGCTGGACCTGGACGGGCGGACGGCCGAGCGCACGGGTGTGGCGATCGGCAGCGCCGTCGGCGGCACCACGACGATGGAGCAGGAGTACGCCGTCCTCAGCAACTCGGGCACGGACTGGCTGGTCGATCCGTCCTTCGTGGTGCCGCACCTGTACGACTACTTTCTGCCCAGCTCGATCGCCGCGGAGGTCGCGCTAACGACCGGAGCGCTTGGGCCAGCGACCGTGGTTTCGACGGGCTGCACCTCCGGCATCGACTCAGTGGGGTACGCCGCGGAGCTGATCCGGGACGGCGAGGCGGACGTCATGGTCACCGGCGCGACCGATGCGCCGATCTCGCCGATCACCCTGACCTGCTTCGACGTCATCAAGGCGACGTCGACCCGCAACGACGACCCGGCGAGTGCCTGCCGGCCGTTCGACCGCACCCGCAACGGGCTGATACTCGGCGAGGGCGCGACCGTCCTGGTGCTGGAGGAGTACGAGCACGCCCGCCGCCGCGGTGCTCGGATCTATGCCGAGGTCGGCGGCTACGCGAGCCGTTGCAACGCCTTCCACATGACCGGGCTGAAGCCCGACGGCCGGGAGATGTCCGAGGCGATCAACGAGGCGATGACCCACGCCCGGGTCGTGGCCCAGGATATCGACTACGTCAACGCTCATGGCTCGGGCACCAAGCAGAACGACCTGCACGAGACGGCGGCAGTCAAGCGCAGCCTGGGCGAGCATGCGTACCGGACTCCGATGAGCGGCATCAAGTCGATGGTGGGGCACTCGCTGGGGGCGATCGGCTCGATCGAGATCGCGGCCTGCGCGCTCGCGATGCGCCACGGCCTCGTCCCGCCGACCGCCAACCTGCACGAGCCGGATCCGGCCTGTGACCTGGACTACGTCCCGCTGGTGGCCCGGGAGAAGCGGCTCGACGCAGTGCTGACTGTCGGCAGCGGGTTCGGCGGGTTCCAGAGTGCGATGGTTCTGACCGATGTGGAGCGTGACCGGTGATGAAGCACGAGGTCGTGGTGACCGGGATCGGCGTGGTCGCGCCGAACGGAGTCGGCTCGGACGACTACTGGAAGGCGGTCCAGGCCGGGGAGTCGGGCATCCGCCCGATCAGCCGCTTCGATGCCTCCGGCTATCCGATCCGGCTGGCTGGTGAGGTCCCTGATTTCCCTGCGGAGACGGAGTTCACCAGGAGGCTGATGCCACAGACCGACCGCCTGACCCGGCTGGCGCTGTTCGCCGCCGAGTTCGCGCTGGAGGACGCGGCGGTGCGGCCGGAGGAACTGCCGGAGTACTCGATGGGCGTCGCCGTCTCCAGCTCGACCGGCGGCCTGGAGTTCGGCCAGCGGGAGCTGCAGGCCTTGTGGGGCAGCGGCTGGGAGTCCGTCAGCGCCTACATGTCCTTTGCCTGGTACTACGCAGTGCACACCGGCCAGATCTCGATCCGGAACGGGATGCGCGGCCCCGGCGGCGTGGTCGTCTCCGAGCAGGCCGGCGGCCTGGACGCGATCGCCTTCGCCCGGCGCCGGGTGCGCAAGGGCACCGCGCTGATGACGGCAGGCGGCCTGGACGGGCTGATCTGCCCGTACGGCGTGGCGATCCAGTCGGCCACCGGCGAGGTGACGGGCGGTCTGGACGCGCAGAGCGCGTACCTGCCGTTCGACCGGGAGGCCGCCGGCCACGCGATCGGCGAGGGCGGCGCGGTCCTGGTGCTGGAGAGCCGGGAGGCCGCCGAGGAACGGCGGGCGCCGCGGATCTACGGGGCGATCGCGGGCTACGGATCCGCCTTCGACCCGGACCCGGAGGCCTCGGGCGGGGACGGCTTGCTCCGGGCCGCCCGGACCGCTCTGGCCGATGCGGGACTGGCCGCCGAGGACGTCGACGTGGTCTTCGCGGACGCCGCCGGCTCCGTGGCGCTCGACAGGGCCGAGGCAGACGCCCTGGCGGCGTTGTTCGGTGAGCGGGGCGTGCCGGTGAGCGTCCCGAAGACGATGACCGGGCGGCTGCTGTCCGGGGGCGCGCCGCTGGACGTGGCGACCGCGCTGCTGGCCATCCGGGACGGTGTGGTCCCGGCCACCGCCAACGTCCGCCGGGAGGCCGTTGACCCGCGGATCGATCTGGTGACGGGCACGGCGCGGCAGCAGGGCGTCCGGGCGGCGCTGGTGCTCGCCCGCGGCCGTGGCGGGTTCGCTTCGGCGATGGTGCTGACCGGGGCGTGACACAGCGTGGGGCCCGTGGGCCGGCAGCCTTTCGGACGGTTGCCGGCCCACGGGCCCCTACGGCAGCGGCGCTCACGGTCAACGCTCGGTGAGCAGGTAGGCGTCCGGGACGACGGAGGGCCGGGCTGGAACGGCCTGCTGCGGCAGTACTCCCCCAGGGCACCTGCCTGTCAGTCCACAATCCCAACGCCGAACACCTGACCGCCGTCGCCGACCAGCTCAACCGCCGCCCATGCAAAACGCTCGGCCGGGAAACCCCGGTCGAGTGCGGGCATAAACTGCTCGCGGTCTAGACAACCCACCACCTGTTGCAACGATTCCTGGAAACCGCCTACGGGCCGCGACCCTCGGCGGAGGTGCCGGTGCGGGCGTTCCGCTGCGGCACCAGCAGTCGGGCGTCGCAGGCCTTGTTGACCGCGTCCAGGCGGGATACGGCACCGAGGCGTCGGAAGATATTGCGGAGATGCCGCTTCACGACCGCTTCGCTCATGGACAGGCGGTGGGCGATTTGACCGTTGGTCATGGCTGTCGCCACCATGCCAAGAATCTGGATCTCCAGCTGAGATAGTTGAGATTTCTCCGAACTGGAGATGCGGCGAAATTCGTCCCTCGAAAGGGAAATCACGACGCGGTCGGAATCCCGTGCGACGGAGCGGATCGCCGCCTTCAGCTCGGCGTGCGAGGCGCGGGCCGGCAGGTAGGCGGAAATGCCGAGGCGGACCAGTTCGAGGACGCGGGGAGAGGCGTCCTTGGTTCCGACGAACACCGTCCGGGCCCAGCACTCGGCCTTGCGCAGCATGTCGGGGATGGTCGCCGGAGCGGGGTCGTCGATGTTCCCGCAGACCAGCACGACGTCGGGGTTGTGGGTGGTGGCGGCGCGCATCGCAAGCTCCGCCGTACTCGCCACCGCGACGACCCGCATGTCCTCCTCGTCCTCCAGGAGGCGACTAAGGCCGTCCAGGAAGAGCGTCTGGCGGCCAGCCAGCAGGATGGTGGTGGGCCTGGACGTGTCGCAGTTCTCTCCCGCGCCGTCGGCCGTCTTCGTTCGAAGTGGACTGGATTGGTCGAACACGTTCTGTCCCCCCGTGGAACATCCGCCCCGTTTTTGGGCCGTTGTGCGATCCGTTTCGCGGTAGCGGTGTCTTGATCGCACGACACAAATTATGTTGGTGTCGTGGCAGGCCGGAACAAGAGTCATTTAGAGCCAAATCGCGATGCCCGTTACGTGCGGGTTTCGGCCACCGGTCGGCGTGCGCGAATCGCCCTGCGGCCGCGTCGTCGGGGATTTTCCCCTTGCATCGTAACGGCAGCCCGTCCGCTTTTGTGGACCCGGACGGGTTCGGGCTTGCAGGTATCGAAGGCCCCCGTGCTGTCCGTAATCGGACCTTGTGCTTCCGGTACTGGATGGACGGTGAAGGCCGGTCGAAGGTGGGCAGCCGTGGCTCCTGCGGACCGGACCGGCGGCGGTCCGCAGGAGCGGACCGCCGCCGGGCCGGTGGCCGATCAGAGCCGCCTGGCCATCGGGATGACGTAGCGGGTGTACAGCAGATCACGGATGACGTCGTCGCCGCCCTCGACCAGGCCGACGTAGCGCAGGTCCCGGACCAGCTTGCCGATCAGGTGGTCGTGGGTGTAACCGAGTCCGCCGAACATCTCGGACCCGGTCGTCGCCACCGCCCAGCCGGCCTGCCCGCAGAACATCTTCGCGGCCAGCGCCGAACGGATCGTCCCGGTGCGGTAGAAGGTCCCGGCCGGGTCGTTGGAGGCCATCACGGCGTCGAACTCGGCGGCCGCAGAGCGGCACTGGTTGCGCATCACGTCGATGTGCATCTCAATCTGCCCGAGCTTGCCCGCGAACACCGCGTTGCTGCTCAGCGCAGCGCCCTTGACCTGCTTGCCTGCGGCGTACTCCATCGAGATGTCCCGGACGCGGCGGGCGATGCCGATCGCGGTCGAGGCGATCAGGATGCGGCTGGCGTTCAGGCCGGCCTCCAGGTTGCGCAGGCCGTTGCCGCGCAGCAGGTTCGCCGCAGGTACGGTGCAATCCGTCAGCCGGACCTGGTAGGTGGCCGAACCGCGCATCCCGATCATGTCCCATCGCTTAGCGATCTCGATGCCGGGGGTGTCCCGGGGGAGCAGGACCATGCCGAAGTTCGACTCGTCCTCGGCCGAGCGGGCGAGCACCAGGAGGAAGTCCGCCGCATCGGTGTTGGTCGAGAAGTACTTGTCGCCGTTGAGCACTAGATCGCCACCGACCGTGGCGTAGCTGGTCGTGATCCGGCCGAGTTCGCTGCCGGCCTCCTCCTCGCTTGCGAGGATCCCGCAGAAGCCGCCGCCCCGGGCCATGCGGGACAGGTGCTCGGTGGCGAGTACCGGCTCGGCGAAGAGCCGCAGCATCGTGGTGCCGAGGACGGAGAGGAACGAGGAGAAAGCGAATCCGGCGTCCGCGTACGACAGCGCGGAGACGACGTCGACGCTCTCGGTCAGCGAGGCGCCGGCCGTTCCGTACTCGGCCGGAAGCCACCAGTTGGCCAGACCGGCCGCGTGGAGGGTGGACGAGGCTGGAACCGGCGTCTCAGGCCTGCTGTCGAACCAGTTCTCCTTGGACAGGAGCTCCGTCTCGGCGAACCTTCGGACTCGATTGATCAGTTCGGAAGTCATCGATCCTCCATGGGGTGCGCTGCTCCGCCCGGCCTCAGGCGGTGCGGAAGCCCCGTCGGTTCTTGCGGCCGAGGCAGCCCTCGGCCAGGTACCGGCGCAGCAACTGCGGCGGTTCGAAGTCGGGCTCCCGGAACGACCCGTGCAGCCGTTCGAGGATGGCCAGGGAGACGTCCAGCCCGATCGTGTCCAGCAGGGCGAAGGGCCCCATCGGGAAGCCGTGGCCGTCGACGATCGCGGTGTCGAGCGCCTCGGGCCCGATGCCGGTCCGTTCGGCCAGCCGCAGGGCGCGTGCCAGGTACGGGAAGAGCAGGTAGTTGACGATGAACCCGGACCGGTCCGGCGACTGGACCACCGTTTTGCCCAGCTGTACGCACAGCGAGCGGGCAGTGGCCGTGGCGACGACCCCGGTTTCCGGAAGGGGGACGAACTCGACCAGCCGCATCAGCGGGGCCGGATTGAAGAAGTGCAGCCCGACCAGCCGCTCGGGGCGGCCGGCTGGCTCGGTGCAGCGGGCGACCGACAGGCTGGAGGTGGTCGTCGCCAGTACCGTCCCGGGGCGGCAGAGCGCGCCGAGGCGGGCGAAGACCTCGCGCTTGACCGCCTCGTCCTCGGCAACTGCCTCAACCACCAGGTCGCAGTCGCCGAGCAATGCGGGGTCGGCCTCGAAGCGCAGCCGGGCCATCGCCTCGGCCGCACCCCGCTGAGTGGCACGGCCGCGCCGCACCGCGCGGTCCAGGGAGCTGTCGACGCCGACCCGCGCCCGCCGGGCGGAGTCGGCGCCGCGCGCCACCACCAGGGTCGGCAGCCCGGCCAGGGCCGCAGCCTCGGCGATGCCCCGGGCCATAGTGCCCGCCCCGAGGATCCCGAGCCGGCCGACTGGCGGCACCTCCGGCCCGGGCTCCGGGACCACCGGGGACCCGTGGACCGACGACCGGCCGATCCCCGGCCGCAGCAGGGCGGCGGCCGGGGCGAAGGCAATGTCGCCGGTCTCCTTCCACAGCTCCGTCAGCGCCCGGTGCACCTGCGGCACCCCGAGCCGGGCGACGGTCTCGAACGGTCCCTCCGGCAGGCCGCAACCGAGCCGCATGGCCGTGTCGATGTCCGTCCGGGGGACGGCGACTTCCTCGGACAGTGCCACCGCGCGGTTGACGTACGCGAGGACCAGGGCCGTGGCTGCTTCCCGGTACGTCGCCGGGGCCTGTGCGGCAAGGTGTGATGACATCGATTTGTCCCTTCCGGACCGGGATCAGGCTGCGACCGTGATCGCGCGGTTCACCACGTCCAGAAAGTCACGCGGGGTCTCGATGTCGGAGGCCTCGGACTCGGGTAGCTTGATGCCGAAGTGCCGCTCCACCTTGTTGGTGGTGTCGATGATGGCGAGCGAGTCGAAGCCCAGTTCGGTCAGGCCGGTGTCGAGGATGTCGCCGGACAGGTCGAGGGAGTCGTCCTCGCCCATCGCCTGGAGCAGGAAGCCCTTGAGTTCGTCGAGGGTCATCTCGGCCATGTCGGTCACCTTCGCTTTCGTGAGTGGGGTCGTACGGGGCCGTGCGGGGTGGGGTCCGTCGCGCGGATCAGCACTGCTCGGCGTACCGACGCGCGATGGCGATGGTGGCGCGGCTGTTGCCGCCCAGGGCGTTGCGCACCGCCACCCGGGCCTCGGCCAGCGAGGCCGGCGGCTTCGGCAGCGCGGCGATCGCCTCGACGTCGAGAATCACCCGGTGCCGGGAGGTGACCCGGACGGAGCCCTCGCCGTCCGGCTCGAAGGTCCACTCGCCGGTGTGCGCGAGCAGGACGCCGGCCACCCTGGTCTGCTTGTAGGCGATCAGTCCGGGCCGGACGCAGACCCGCCCCGACTGGGTGGTGTGCACCGAACCGTCCGGCGACTTGGTGTCCATCTCCATGTACTGGAGGCCGGGAATGTCCTCGCGGACCTCCATCCGCAGCACGTGCGTGATCCTCTCGGGCCACTTCTCCAGGTCGCGGATGAACTCGTAGGCGTCCTCGACCGTGCCCGGGAAGGTCTCGCTGTCGCTGAAGTCGACGAGCAGTTCCTCCTCGTCCGCCGCGCGTTCGGCCGCGGCCTTGAGCGCGGCCAGCTCGGAGCGGCTGTTGGTGTCGACAGCGCGGGAGATCCGCTCCAGGGCCTGCGGATCGTCATCGATCGCCCGGTAGTGGTGGTCGAGGAACACGGTGCAGCCGTCGGCGCCGCGGTCCTCCAGTCGCCAGGCGCCGCCCATCGAGGCCACCGGGTCCGTCGGCGTGGTCTGCTCGAACTCGACGGTCAGGGCGACCTCATCCAGCCGGCGCCGGGAGGTCCAGGTGCGCAGCTCGCCGTTGGCCAGCGCCCAGATGCGGATCAGCTCGCCGTCCGCGTCGCGGGAGACCTGCTCGGCCCGGACGGTCGGAGGGAAGTAGAGCGGCCAGGAGGTGACGTCGGAGACGATGCGGTGGACGACCTGCGCGGGCGCCACGACGTCGATCCGGTGGGTTACTCGGGTGGTGGTCACAGTTGTCCCTATCCTGCTCAGAAGTTGCCCAGTCCGCCGCAGACGTTGAGCGCCTGGGCGGTGATCGCGTCCGCGGTCACGGTGGTCAGGTAGCCGACCAGGCCCGCGACCTCCTCAGGGGTGCTGTAGCGACCGAGCGGGATCTTCGCGTTGAACTTGGTGAGCACGGCGTCCTCGGTGACCTCCCAGTGCTGCGCGTACCCGGCCCGAATGCGCTGTGCCATCGGCGTTTCCACGTAGCCGGGGCAGACCGCGTTCACCGTGACGCCGGAGCCGGCCAGTTCGAGGCCGAGCGCCTTGGTGAAGCCCACCACGCCGTGTTTGGAGGCGGAGTACGGGGCGCCGTACACCACGCCCTGCTTGCCGGCGGTCGAGGCGATGTTGATGATCCGCCCCCAACCGCGCTCGGGCATACCGGAGTTGAGGACGGCCTGGGTCGTCCGGAAGACGCTGGTCAGGTTGGTGTCCAGGACGTCCTGCCAGAGCTCCTCGGGGATCTCGGCGGTGATGCCGCCGCCGCTGCGGCCAGCGTTGTTGACGAGGATGTCGATCGGGCCGAAGGCCACCGCCTCCTCGACGGTCCGCCGGACCGCGTCGGCGTCACGCACGTCGCAGACCGTACCGGCGACGTTCAGGCCCTCGGCCCGCAGCTCCTTCACGGTCGTCTCGACCACCTCGGCGTTGCGGGCGCAGAGGAACACGGCGGTCCCCCGGGTGGCCAGTTCGCGAACCACGGCCAGACCGATACCGCTGGTTCCGCCGGTGACCAGGGCGGTCCTTCCATTGTGGGGCCCCATGGGTGTTCTCCTTACGTTGTAGGTGGGTTGGTTCCGGTCACTCATAGGATCGGGAGGCCCAGGGATGCTGGGTGTGGCTGTGCTGTTCCAGCCCAGTGGTGGCTTGAAAGGATCGGCCGCCCGACATCCCGCGACGACTCGACCACTCATTGGGATGCGCGCGACAAGATCGCTTGGTAAGGGCACGCTGGCGAGGTCGTCTGCTGGGACCGGCACAGGAACGACTTCGGAGGTGGCCGTGCCCGAACTGTGGGCCGGTATGGACGCGGGCAAGGTCGATCACCACTGCGTGGTGATCGACAGCGAAGGGAAGCGCAAGCTGTCGCGGCGGGTGGCCAACGACGAGACCGCACTGCTCCAACTGATCAGCAACGTAATGAAGTTGATCGATGGGCAGCCCGTGACGTGGGCGATCGACCTCAACGCCGGCGGGGCCGCGTTGATGATCGCGCTGCTGACCGCCAACGGCCAGAAGGTCCTCTACATCCCCGGCCGCACCGTCCACCACGCGTCCGGCTCCTACCGGGGCGACGGGAAAACGGACGCCAAGGACGCCTTCGTCATCGCCGACCAGGCACGCATGCGTCGTGATCTCCAGAGGATGCACCGCGGTGACGACATCGCGGTGGACCTGCGGATCCTCACCTCGCGCCGCCTGGACCTGGCCGCCGACCGCACCAGGACCATCAACCGGCTGCGGGCCCAGATGCTGGAGTATTTCCCAGCCCTGGAGAGGGCGTTCGACTACAGCACCTCGAAGGCCTCGCTGATCCTGCTGACCGGCTACCAGACCCCGGCCGCCCTGCGAGGCATCGGCGTGAACCGGCTCGCGGAGTGGCTCAGGAACCGCAAGGTCCGCAACTCCAAGCTCGTCGCGGCCACCGCGGTCGAGGCCGCCCAGGCCCAGCAGAGCGCCGTCCCCGGGGAGAAGCTGGCCGCCGCCGTGGTGGCCAAGCTGGCGAGGGAGGTGATGGCCCTCGATGAGGAGATCGCCGAAACCGACGCCCTGACGGGCAGGTTTCGCGACCACCCGCACGCCGAGGTCATCCTGAGCATGCCCGGTATCGGCCCTGTCCTGGGCGCCGAGTTCATCGCCCCCACCGGCGGCGACATGGGCGTCTTCGACAGCCCGGACCGCCTCGCCGGCGTCGCCGGCCTGGCACCGGTCCCCAAGGACTCCGGACGGATCAGCGGCAACATGCGCCGGCCCCGACGCTACTGCCGACGCCTGCTGCGGGTCTTCTACATGTCCGCCCAGGTCGCCGCCCGCTGCTGCCCCACCTCGAAAGCCTTCTACGAGCGGAAGAAGGCCGAGGGCAAGGGTCACAAGCAGGCCACCATCGCCCTCGCACGCCGCCGACTGAACGTCTTGCGGGCGCTCATACGCGACGGCCGCACCTTCGAGATCGCCGCACCGTCCAGCCCTGTCGCGCTCGGCTGACACGCTCACAGCGGGTCACCAGACAGGCTTGACAACTTCATTGGGAATCCTTTCGCGGGACGCCCCGACTGTGGCAGGGGCGCTTCGAGCCCCGATCGAGGACGCGTGGTACGTCGTCGCGATGCGGGGAGGGACGGGGCGGGGCCCACGGCGGGTGCCGCAGGCCCCGGTGGTTCAGGTGCTCCGGGTGCCGGTACGCCGAGGGTCAACGCTCGGCCAGGCGGGCCAGCATGAACGTGACCAGGAGTTCCGGGGTCGGGCTCTCGATGACGGCCTCGGCGGGCAGCCGCAGACCCGTGACGGCGTTGAGCCGGTTGCGCAGGTCCACGCCGAGGAGCGAGTCGAAGCCCAGCTCCTTGAACGTCGCCCCGGGCTGGATCTCCTCGTCGGCGGCGTAGCCGAGCACCTCCGCGGCGTGGCTGCGGACCAGGCCCATCAGCTCGGCGGCCGAGGTGCCGGCCTGCGTCCGCTCGGACGGGGCGGGCACGGTCGACGCGGCGTCGGCCGACGCCTGCACCTCGACGGGGGCCGGTGCCGCGACGCCCTCCGCCGGCTCGGGCAGCAACTCGCCGAGGAGGACGGCGAACCGCCCGCCGCGCGAGGTCTCCAGGTCCAGCCGGATCGGTACCGACAGCGCCCGCCCGCCACCCAGCGCGGCGTCGAACAGGGCCAGTGCGCGATCGGTGGCCAGCGGCGCGATGCCACTGCGGCGCAACCGGGCGACGTCCTGGTCGGACAGGTGGGCGGTCATCCCGCTGCGCTGCTCCCAGAAGCCCCAGGCCAGGCTGGTCGCCTCCAGGCCGAGCGAACGCCGGTGCTGCGCCAGCGAGTCCAGGAAGGTGTTGGCCGCCGCGTAGTTGCCCTGTCCCGGGTCGCCGAGCACACCGGCGGCCGAGGAGAAGAGCACGAACGCGGACAGGTCGAGGTGCCTGGTCAGCTCGTGCAGGTGCCAGGCGGCGTCGACCTTCGGACGCATCGTCCGGGCCAGCCGGTCGCCGGTCATGCCGACCAGCAGGCCATCGTCGAGGACCCCGGCGGTGTGGACGACAGCGGCGGGCGGGTACTGGCGCAACAGCTCGGCGAGCGCGGCACGGTCGGTGACGTCGCAAGCCACGACCGTCGCCTCCGCGCCGAGCGCCGCCAGGTCGGCAGCGAGGCGCTCCGCCTCGCCCGCCGCCGGACCGCGCCGGCTGACCAGCAGCAGACGGCGGACGCCGTGCTCGGTCGCCAGGTGCGTGGCGACCAGGCCACCCAGCGCCCCCGTGCCACCGGTGATCAGGACGAGGCCCTCCGGGTCGAGGCGGCGCGGCAGGGTGAGCACCATCTTCCCGCGGTGCTTCGCCCGGCTCAGGTGCCGCAGCGCCTGCGGGCCGTCGAAGACGTCCCAGGTGGTGAGCGGGGGGTGGGACAGGGCGCCCCGGCCGAAGAGAGCGATCAGCTCGTCCAGGACCTCACCGATCCGTTCCGGCTCCTCGCCGAGGATGTTGTACGCCTGGTACGCGATCCCCGGGTGGTCCGTCTCCGTCTTGAGGGTGTCGCGGATATCGGTCTTGCCCATCTCGGCGAACCGGCCGCCGGGGGCCAGTAGCCGCAGCGAGGCGTCGATCGCCTCGTTCGCGAGGGAGTTGAGGACGACGTCGAGGCCGCGGCCGGCGGTGGTCGCCCGGAACTGCTCCTCGAAGGCGAGGGAGCGGGAGGAGGCGATGTGCGCGTCGTCCAGGCCGAGCGAGCGGAGCATGTCGTGCTTGGCCGGACTGGCAGTCGCGAAGACCTCGGCGCCGAGGAAGCGGCAGAGCTGGATCGCGGCGGTACCGACACCGCCGGTCGCGGTGTGGATCAGCACCGACTCGCCCGGCTGAACCCGGCCGATCTCCACCAGGCACTGGTAGGCGGTGATGTAGGTGATCGGCACACCCGCCGCCTGTGCGAAGGACCAGCTCTCCGGCATCGGCCGGACCATCCGCTCGTCGGCGACCACGACCGGGCCGAGCGAGCGCTCGAAGACACCGAACACCCGCTGCCCGACCGAGACCGCGGTGACGGCGGAGCCGACCTCGGTGACTACGCCGGCGCCCTCGCTGCCCATGGTCTTCTCGGTGGCGACCAGCCCCAGGCCGACCGCGATGTCGCGGAAGTTCAGCCCGGCTGCCCGGACCTCGATACGTACCTCGCGCGCGCCGAGCGGGGCGTCGGCCTCCGGGTGCGGCAGCAGGGCCAGGTTGTCCAGGGTGCCCTTGCTGGTCACGTCGATCCGCCAACTGCCCTTGCCAGGATTGGTGCTGAGCTCCGATGCGGGCGGCGTGGCCAGGCGCCGGGCGTAGATCCGGCCGCTGCGGATCGCGAGCTCGGGCTCGTCGCAGGCGAGGGCAGCCGGCAACGCAGCAAGTGACTGGGCGTCCCGGTCGAGGTCGATCAGGACCACCCGGCCGGGGTGCTCTGCCTGCGCCACCCGGACCAGCCCGGGGACGGTCGCCTGCGGGAGTCCCTCCAACGACTCCCGGCCGAGCACAGAGACGGCGCCGCGGGTCACCACGGCCAGCGTGCTCGCGTCGAACCGGCTGTCGGACAGCCAGCGCTGGAGCGTCTCCAACGCGGCCTCGGCCGCGTCGTGGGCGGCGCCCGGCAGCGGGCCCGCGCCGGTGATGACCGTCGTGATCACCTTCGGCGCCGTTCCGGCCACCGCGTCGAGGTCGAAGTAGGTGCGCAGGCCGCCGAGTTCGCCAGAGCCGAGCTGCGCCCACTCATCCGGCTCCAGCACGCCTTCCGGGTTGACTGGCCGCCAGGCCACGTCCAGCAGGGAGCCACGGTCCGAGTCGGGCACCGGCCGAAGGGTTAGCGACCCCACCGAGGCAACCGGCGTGCCCTGCTCATCGGTGACGGACAGCGAGCAGCGTCCGTTGGCGAAGCGCCCGGAGACCCGCAGTAGCTCGGCCTTGCTCGGCCGCAGCTCGACGTCCCGCCAGGCGAAGGGGAGCTGGAGTCCGGCGGAGGAGCACAGCGCCAGCGGGTGCAGGGCGGCATCCAGCGTCGCGGGGTGCGGCCCCGCCCAACCCTGCTCCACCGACACACCCGCGCCGAGGGCGAGTTCGGCGAACACCTCGGAGCCGCGCACCCACATCGCCCGCACGCCGGTGAAGGCTGGGCCGTAGTGGTAGCCGCGCGCGGCGAGCTGCCGGTAGCCGTCCCGGACGTCCACGGCGGTGGCCCCGGCCGGAGGCCATTCCGCCGGCGAGAGCTGCGGCGCCGGGCCGGAGGCAGCCAGAACGCCGCTCGCGTGGCGTGTCCAGACGCCATGACCGGTCCGGGCACTGACGGTCAGCGACCGGCGGCCAGAGGCGTCGGCCGGGACCACCGTGACGCACAGTTGTGCCTCGGTGCCGTCCTCGGCCACGGTCAGCGGCTGCTCGACCGTCAGCTCCTCGACGACCGGGCAGCCGAGCCGCGCGCCGGTCTCGGCGAGGAGCTCCACGAAGGCGGTCGCGGGCAGCAGGACGGTGTCGCCGACCCGGTGGTCGGTGAGCCAGCGGTGACGGGTGGCGGAAACGGTACCGGCCAGCACCACCTCGCCGGAGGGCAGGTCGACCGCCTCGGCCAGGAAGGCGGACTGCCGGCCTGATCCGGTCGCCACAGGCGGTTCGAGCCAATAGCGGCTGCGGTGGAAGCGGAACGAGGGGAGCCGGACCGAGCGGGCCCGAGGCCTCGCCATCGACCAGTCGACCGGCACACCGGCGACGTATGCCGCGGCCGCGGAGGCCAGGAACTGATCGATGCCGCCGCTGCGCCGCCGCACGCTGCCCAGGACCGTGCCGCACACGCCCAGCTCTTCCAGGGTGCTCTGGACGCCGAGAGTGAGGACGGGGTGCGGGCTCATCTCCAGGAACACCCGGTGGCGGGCCCGGACCAGCTCGCGCACCGCGGGGTCGAACAGCACGGGGTTGCGCAGGTTCTCAAACCAGTGGTCGGCGCCCATGGTCGAGGTGTCGGCGAGCTTCCCGGTGAGCGTCGAGTACAGCGGGACGTGCGAGGGGCGGGCCGCCACGCCGGCCAGGTCGGCGGCGATCCGCTCGCGGAGCACCTCCATGTCGGCGGTGTGCGAGGCGTAGTCGACGTCGATCCGGCGGGCATCGATGCCGTCGCGCTCGCAGCCGGCCAGCAGTTCGTCGAGGGCACCCGGCTCGCCGGCCACCACGGTGATCGCCGGTCCGTTGACCGCGGCGATGTCGGCCCGCCCGGCGAGCCCGTCGAGCAGCCGCTGCGTACGGTCGGCCGGCAGCGGGACGGACACCATGCCGCCGGTGCCTGCAAGGCTGCGCAGCATCTTGCTGCGCAGCGCCACGATGCGCGCGGCGTCCTTCAGGTCGAGGGCCCCGGCCACGTGGGCGGCGGCTATCTCGCCCTGGGAGTGCCCGATCACCGCGCCCGGTTCCACGCCGATCGAGCGCCACAGCCGGGCGAGTGAGACCATCACGGCGAACAGGGCCGGCTGGACGACGTCCACGCGGTCGTTGAGTTCGCCGCGCAGGGCGGCCGTCAGGTCCCAGTCGCAGTAGGGGGCCAGGGCCTCGGCACACTCCTTCATCGCGTCCCGGAAGACGGTGGAGGACTCCGTCAGCTCCAAGCCCATGCCCTGCCACTGCGAGCCCTGCCCAGGGAAGACGAACACTGGCTGCACCCGGCCGGGGGCCTCGCCGCGGCTGACGAAGGACGAGACGTAGCGGCTGGGGACCGAGGGCGCCGGACGGCCGTCGGCGAGCGCGTCCAGGCCGGTCAGCAGCCGGCCGAGGTCATCGGCGACCACCACGCCGCGGTGCTTGAATGCCGTACGGGCGGCAAGCGAGTGCGCGACGTCCTGGGCGGGCACGCCGGGGTTCGCCCGGACGTGCTCGGCGAGCGCGGCGGCCTGGTCGCGGAGGGAGTCGGCGTTCGGCGCGGAGACCGTCCAGACGAACGGGCCCTCTGCCGACGGGCCCGGCTCGGGCTCGGCCATGCGGACCGGCTCCTCCAGGATGACGTGCGCGTTGGTGCCGCTGATCCCGAAGGAGGAGACCGCGGCCCGGCGCGGACGGCCGTTCGCGGGCCAGGGCCGGGCCTCGGACAGCAGGGCGAGGCCGCTGTCCGCCCAATCCACGTGCCGACTGGGCGTGCCCACGTGCAGGGTGGCCGGCAGGACGCCGGCGTGCATCGCCCCGACCATCTTGATCACGCCGCCGACGCCGGCCGCGGCCTGGGCGTGGCCGATGTTGGACTTGAGCGAGCCGAGCCACAGGGGCCGGTCCGCGGACCGGTCGCGGCCGTACACCGCGGCGAGCGCGCGGGCCTCGATCGGGTCGCCCAGCGGCGTGCCGGTGCCGTGCGCCTCAACGGCGTCGACGTCCAGCGGTCCGAGGCCGGCCCGTTCCAGGGCCCGCCGGATGACCTGCTCCTGCGCGGTGCCGTTGGGCGCGGTCAGGCCGTTGCTGGCGCCGTCCTGGTTGACGGCGGTGGAGCGGAGCACGGCGAGCACCCGGTGGCCCTTGGCGACGGCTTCCTCGGCGCGCATCAGCAGCAGCAGGCCCACGCCCTCAGCCCAGGCGGTGCCGTCGGCCTCGTCGGAGAACGCCCGGCACCGGCCGTCGGTGGACAGGCCGCTCTGCTGGCTGAAGTCAATGAACAGGCCCGGAGTCGGCATGACGGCGACGCCGCCGGCCAGGGCGAGGTCGCAGTCACCGTCGCGCAGCGCCCGCGCCGCGAGGTGGATGCCAACCAGCGAGGAGGAGCAGGCCGTGTCGACGGTCAGCGCCGGGCCGCGCAGGCCGAAGAAGTACGCGATGCGGCCGGAGGCGACGCTGGTGGTGCTACCGGTGATCCGGTAACCGCCCGCGCCCTGGTTCTCCTCGTACAGGCGGGGGCCGTACTCCTGGGCCATCGCGCCGACGAACACGCCGGTGTTGCTGTCGCGCAGCGCCCGCTGGTCGAGGCCAGCGCGTTCGAAGGCCTCCCAGGCGACCTCCAGCAGCAGCCGCTGCTGGGGGTCGATTCCGGCGGCCTCTCGCGGCGAGATGCCGAAGAAGCGGGCATCGAACCGGTCGGCGTCCTCCAGGAATCCGCCGTGGCGGGTGCAGGACTTCCCGGGGGTGCCGGGGTTCGGATCGTAGACGGAGGCCAGGTCCCAGCCACGGTTCGTGGGGAACTCGGTGATCGCGTCCACGCCTGCCGAGGCGAGCTGCCAGAGGTCTTCCGGAGTGCGGACGCCCCCCGGATATCGGCAGGCCATGGAGACGATCGCGATCGCGTCGTCCGGGTAGGGCCGGGGGCTTTCGGTGGCGGTCATCTCTTCAGCGGACCCTTCCTCTGGTGCGTAGACGCCTAGCGGGTGGATCCCGACCCGAGGGCTTCGATCAGCCGGGCCGGGGTGGGGTGGTCGAACAGGAGGGTGGCCGGGAGCGGGATGCCCAGCGCCTGGGCCAGCCGGTTGCGCAGGAGCAGGCCAGAGCGGGAGTCGAGGCCCATGTCGTTGAAGGACCGTTCCGGGTCGAGCTGCCCGTCGGTTCGGTGGCCGAGCGCCTCCAGAGTGTGGTGGAGCACCAGCTCCGCCGGGTCGGTGACGGCCGGGGCGGCCGCCGGCTCGGGAGCCGGACGCGGGGTGACGGCGCCCAGCCGGTACGGGCGGCGCTGGAAGGCGTAGCCGGGCAGGTCAACGAGGGACACCTCCGCGCCGTGGTAGCCACGCCAGTCCACCGGGCAGCCGAACACATGAGCAACGGCGGCCAGTTCGGCGGTGCCGCGCAGTTCGTCGGCGGTGGACAGTGGCGCGGTGAAGACCTCCGGGCCCGTCCCGGCGACCTCCTCGGCCATGGTGGTGAGTCCGTGTCCCGGTCCGACCTCGGCGAAGAACCGCGCGCCCACCTCGTGCGCGGTGCGGACGGCCCGGCCGAAGCGGACGGTGGCGCAGAGGTGGTGCGCCCAGTACTCGGGACTGCGTAGTTCCTCGGGCCGCGCCGGTTCCCCGGTGACGGCCGAGACGACCGTCGGTCCGGTGGGTTGGCGGAACGTCATCGCCGCCGCGACCGCACGGAGTTCGTCCTGAATCGGGGCCATCAGCGGTGAGTGCCCGGCCCGGCTGATCCGCAGCCGGCGCACCCGTCGGCCCAACGCGGCGAAGTACTCGGAGACCTCCAGTACGGCTCGCTCCTCGCCCGAGACGACCAGCGAGCGGGGACTGTTCACGGCGGCCACCCCGACCAGCCCCGGCCGGTCGGCGAGTACGGTGAGCACCTCGTCCTCGACGGCCTGCAGGGCTACCATCGCCCCGCCGGGGGGCAGTTCGGAGATCAGCCTGCCGCGCTCCGCGACAAAGCGGGCGGCGTCCTCCACCGACAGCACCCCGGCCAGGTGCGCGGCCGTGATCTCGCCCTGCGAGTGCCCGACCAGCAGGGCCGGGACGATGCCCCAGGACTCCAGCAGCCGGTAGAGGGCGACCTCCAGCGCGAACAACGCCGGCTGGGCGTACTCCAGCCGGTCCAGCAGGTCCTCGCGGTGCCAGACGACCTCGCGCAGGTCCGCCCGGATGATCGGCGCCGAGGCCTCGGCTATCTCGTCGAAGGCCCGCGCGAACACCGGGTAGCTCTGGTGGAGTTCGCGGCCCATCCCGGTCCGCTGCATGCCCTGGCCGGGCAACAGGAAGGCGGTGCCGCCGCTGCCGCGCAGGCCCTGGAACACCGCGTCCGAGGACTCGCCGTCGGCCACCGCGCGCAGCCCGGCGGCCAGTTCCGCCCGGTCGGTGCCGACGACGGCGGCACGGTGGCGCAGCTCGGCCCTGGTCGTGGCCAAGGTGAGGGCCAGCGCGGCGGTGTCCGTCGCGGGGCCGGCCTCGACGCGGACCGCCAGGCGCCGGGCCTGGTCTCGCAGCGCGGCGGATGTGTGGCCGGACAGCACCAGCGGAACCACGCCCGCGGGCGCCGGGTGCCCTGTCGGCTGCTCTGCGAGCTGCTTCGCCGGGGCCGGGAGCTCCGGCGGGCCTTCGAGTACGACGTGGCAGTTGGTGCCGCCGAGGCCGAAGGAGGAGACGCCGGCCAGGCGACGGCCGGACGGCCACGGGGTGGTCCGGCGGCAGACCGCGAGCCCGAGCGCATCCGGGTCGATGGCAGGGTTGGGCTGCTGGTAGTGCAGGCTCGCGGGCACCTGTCCGTGGAGCAGACCCAGGGCGGTCTTCACCAGCCCGGCCATTCCGGCCGCGCCCTCCAGGTGGCCGATGTTGGTCTTCACCGAGCCCACCAGCAGCGGCCGGTCGGCCGGCCGCCCTACGCCGACGACCGCGCCCAGGGCCGCGGCCTCCACCGGATCGCCCGCCGGGGTGCCGGTGCCGTGCAGCTCGACGTATCCGACCTCGCGCGGCTCCACCCCCGCCCGGCGGTACGCCGCACCGAGGACCCGCTCCTGGGCCTGTCGGCCCGGGGCGGTGAGCCCGGCGCCGCGGCCGTCGTTGTTGACGGCACTGCCGCGGATGACGCAGTAGACGCGGTCGCCGTCGGCGACGGCCCGGTCGAGCGGTTTGAGCACGATCACCGCGGCACCCTCCCCGCGGGCGATGCCGTCGGCCCGGGAGTCGAAGGTCCGGCACCGCCCGGTGGGCGACAGCGCGCCGAGCGCCTCGATCACCGCGTCCCCCTCGGCGGTCGGGTTGAGCTGGACCCCGCCGACCAGGGCGAGGTCGCACTCGCCGTCGCGCACGCTACGCGCCGCCTGGTGGACCGCGACCAGCGAGGACGACTGCCCGGTGTCAGTGAGCAGGGACGGCCCGTGCAGGCCGAAGACGTACGAGACCCGGTTCGCCAGGAAGGCCCGGCCGGTGCCCGTGAGGGTGTACGCGGACAGGGCTTCGGCTCCGGCGGTGCGGGTCAGGAAGGTGTGCTCGTCCGAGCAGGAGCCGACGAACACACCGGTGTCCGTGCCGTGCAGGGAGTCCGGGGCGATCCGGGCGTCCTGGAGTGCGTCCCAGCACAGCTCCAGGAGCAGCCGCTGCTGGGGGTCCGCCGCGGCGGCCTCGTGGGCGGAGACCCCGAAGAGTTCGGCGTCGAAGAGGTCGGTGTCCTCCAGGTACCCACCCGGTCGGCGCCCTACCCGGGAGCCGGTGCCCGGTGCGACCGCGTCCCGTCCCTCTACGAGCAGTCGCCAGAACTCGTGACGGTCGGCAGCGCCGGGGAACCGGCACGCCAGACCGACGACCGCGACCGGGCCGTCGGCCGGGGTCTGCGGTCGCTGCTGGTCTCGGGACATGGAGTCCTCCGTTGGGGGCTTGAAGCGGGGCGGGGGCACCGGGTCAGGACTTCGGCGCACGGCGGGGCGTGCCGGTGACGGCGTGGCGGGCAGAGCGGACCGACTCCAGGTCAGCGAGATCGCCCCGCTGCCGGTCGGGCAGCAGCGGCAGGACCCGGCTGCGGCCACGCACCACCGTCGGGTGGCGGCGGGCGAGCATGCTCAGGCTGTTGCCCGGCCCAGCTTCCAGGAGCAGACAGTCGTGGTCGGTGAGAAGCCGGTCCAGGGTGGGCGCGAACATCACCGGCTCGGCGGCCTGGCGGGCCCAGAACCCCGGGTCGATGACATGGGGTTCGGCCAGCACGCCCTGGGTGTAGGCGGAGTAGACGGTGATCCGCGCCGGCCCCAGCGCGGTGGCCCGCCACTGCGGCAGCGACGCGGCGGCTGCGCCGTCCACCACCGGGCTGTGGAAGGCCTGCCGGGCACGGACGTCCCGGCACACCACGCCCCGGCCGCGGAGCACCCCGGCGGCCCGGTCGAGCGGCTCGCGCTCCCCGGCCAACAGCAGTTGTCGGGCCGCGTTGACCGCGGCCAGATGGACGTCGGTGCCGAGGAGGTCGCGGACCCCGTCCAGTGAGGTCGCGACCGCGAGCATCCCGCCGTCCGGGGTGCCCGTGAAGCAGCGGGTGCGGTCGCGCATGAGCCGGAACCCGTCCTCGGCGGAGAGCACCCCGGCGAGCGTCGCGGCCGCGAGTTCGCCGACGCTGTGTCCCAGCATCGCGACCGGCTGCACGCCCCAGTCGAGAACCATCCGGCCGAGCGCCAGGTCGACGGCGTAGAGCAGCGGCTGGGCTACCGACACATCGTCGTAGTTGTCGGACGGTTGCTCCGACAACCATTCGGCCCGGATTCCCGTTCCGGCCTCGCCGAGCATTCCGAAGGCCTCGTCCATGGCCTTCGTGAAGACCTCGGATTCGCCGTACAGCCCCGCTGCCATCCGGGGGTGCTGTGCCCCCTGGCCCGGGAACAGCAGAGCGACCCGAAGCGGGCGTTCCTCGGTCGGTGTGGCCATCCCTCCGCCTTTCGTCGCGTTGACGGCATTGCACGGGGAAGGGTTCAAGCCTCGTACGAGGATGCTTCGAACGCCGTGACCTCCGTCGATCCTGGATCCCGTCGCGACCAGCCCCGCGCACACTCCGGCCAGGACCTGTCCGTCACTCGAGAGGAGAAGCGGTGAGGGCTGACAACCTCTTCGTGTCCGGTACCGGGGTTGATCTCCCGCCGTCCATGGCTGTCAATGCCGCGGTGGAAGCGGGGCTCTACGACGCGCGGGCTGCCCGCCGCAACGGAGTTCGGGCGGTGTGCGTGTCCACCGACTCAGGCCCGGAGATGGCGGCCCGGGCCGCCCGGCGGGCGATCGCCCACCCGGAGGAGATCGATCTGGTGCTGCACGCCAGCACCTACTTCCAGGGGCACGACCTCTGGGCGCCGGCTTCGTACGTCCAGCGGATCGCGGTCGGCAACGACTGCTTCTCCGCGGAGGTACGCCAGCTCTCCAACGGTGGCATGGCCGCCCTGGAGCTCGGCGCGAGCTACCTGAAGGCCGATCCGGCCCGCAGGTCCGTCCTGATCACCACCGGCGACCGGTTCTGCCTCCCGGGCTTCGACCGCTTCGACACCGACCCCGGCACGGTCTGTGGTGACGGCGGCACGGCCCTGGTGCTGTCCGCCCACCAGGGCTTCGCCCAGGTGCTGAGTCTGGTCACCGTCTCCGCGCCGGAGCTGGAAGGCATGGGCCGGGGCGCCGACCCGTTCGCGTGCGCGCCGCTGGCGACGCGGGCCCCGATCAGCGTCGAGGAGCAGCGCGCCCTCCTGATGAAGGAGTACGGCGCCGGCCCGCTGCTGGAACGGATCCAGGCGGGCCAGCTCGACGCGTACCAGCGGGCGTTGAAGGAGGCGGGGGTGGAGCACAGCGATGTCCGGTGGTTCGTCCTGCCCAACCTCGGCCGCCCCAAGATGACCTTCCAGTTCTTCGAGCCGCTGAACATCGACCCGGCCAGAACCACCTGGTCCTGGGGCAACGGAATCGGCCACCTCGGCGCGGGGGACCAGATCGCGGGGCTGGATCGGCTCGCCTCCACCGGGGCGCTCGTTCCCGGGCAGCTGTGCGTCCTGGTCAGCGCGGGCGGCTCGTTCGCCTGGTCTGCGGCCGTCCTGCGCGTCCTGTCCCATCCTCGGTCGGTGGCCGGCCGGCCCGCCACCGACCGGTTCGCCAACGACACCCGAGGAGCCTGACCGTGGACGACATCCGCGACGCCGTACTTTCCGGACTCCGGTCCCCCGAAGCCTTCGCCGCGCTGCCGGTCCCGGACCACTACCGCGCGGTGACCGTCCACCGCGACGAGGTCGACCTGTTCGAGGGCGTGGCACACCGGGACAAGGACCCGCGCAAGAGCCTGCACATCGAGGAGGTGCCCGTCCCCGAACTCGGCCCGGGCGAGGCCCTGGTGGCGGTGATGGCCAGTTCGGTGAACTTCAACACGGTGTGGAGTTCGATCTTCGAGCCCTTCCCCACCTTCCGCTTTCTGGAGCGCTACGGGCGCACCTCGCCGCTCGCCCGCCGCCACGACCTGCCGTACCACGTGCTCGGCTCCGACCTGGCCGGGGTGGTGCTGCGCACCGGCCCGGGTGTGCAGGCCTGGAAGCCCGGGGACGAGGTGGTCGCGCACTGCCTTTCCGTCGAGCTGGAGCACCCCGACGGCCACGACGACACCCTGCTCGATCCCGAGCAGCGGATCTGGGGGTTCGAGACCAACTTCGGTGGACTCGCCGAGCTAGCCGTGGTGAAGAGCAATCAATTGATGCCCAAGTCGGCCCACCTGACCTGGGAGGAGGCCGCCGCGCCCGGTCTGGTGCACAGCACCGCGTACCGGCAGCTGGTCTCCCGCAACGGCGCCGGAATGAAGCTCGGTGACGTCGTACTGATCTGGGGTGCCGGCGGCGGGCTCGGCTCGTACGCGACGCAGCTGGCGCTTGCCTCCGGCGCCACCCCGGTCTGCGTGGTGTCCGGCCCGGACAAGGCGGAGATCTGCCGGGAGATGGGGGCCGAGCTGGTCATCGACCGATCGTCGGAGACCGGCGAGGGCTACCGTTTCTGGCGGGACGAGGAGACCCAGGACCCGTCCGAGTGGAAGCGGCTGGGCGCGCGGATCCGCGAGCTCACCGACGGCCGGGACCCGGACATCGTCTTCGAGCACCCGGGCCGGGAGACCTTCGGCGCGAGCGTGTACGTGGCCCGCAGGGGCGGCACCGTGGTCACCTGCGCCTCCACCAGCGGCTACCGGCACGAGTTCGACAACCGCTACCTGTGGATGCACCTGAAGCGCATCGTCGGCTCGCACTTCGCCAACTACCGGGAGTCCTGGCAGGCCAACGAACTGGTCCGCCGCGGCATCGTCCACCCCACGCTGAGCCGGACGTACCGTCTGGAGGACGCCGCTCAGGCGGTCCACGACGTCCATCGCAACGTCCACCGCGGAAAGGTCGGCGTCCTGGCCCTGGCCCCGGACGAGGGCCTCGGCGTCACGGACGCGGAGCTGCGCGCCCGGCACCTGTCCGCGATCAACCGCTTCCGCCTGGGGTGAACACCCACAGGGCCGGGCCAGGCTCCCGGGCGCATATTTGGATATGGTCATGACAGACTTGCCCAGCGGAACGAACGCCGTTCCGAACCCCTTCGCGCACCTCCTCACCCGGATCCTGAGGTCGGTGTGGCACGCCGTCGTACTGTACGGCGCGCTCCACATTCCTCCGATCACCCCTTTCGACCCGCCCGCAAAGCCGCCGGACGGGCCGCCGCCCGGCCACCCCGAGCGGCTCTGCGGCGACCGGCCGCCCACCGCCGAGGAGCGGGAGCTCTGGGAGCGACTGCGGGACGGGCGGCGCTTCCGGGCGCGGAGGTGATCGGACACCGCCGCCCACGGCGACTGCACCCGGGTCGCCGTACCCTGAATGTCAATCAGCTCCCGGACGACGATCCGAAAGATACTGCGTCGAACCGTTCGGGCCGACGCGGTAACCGGTGGAGTGCCGGGAATGTTGTTGGGTTCACGAGAGCGTGGTCGAGGCTCGCGCCTTCCTATATTCAGGACTGTCGTGCACTCGTTCGAAGGGCAGTTGACCATGCTTCAGTACAGGATCCTCGGGCCGCTCGAAGCCACGCGCGGCCACCATCCCTGCACCCCCACGGCGCCCCGCGCCCTCGCCACCCTCGCGCTGCTGGTCGTGCGGGCCAACCACGTGGTCTCGCTGGACACGATCATCAAGGAGCTTTGGAACGACCAGCCCCCGCGCAGCGGCGCCACCACGGCGCAGACGTACGTGTACCAGCTCCGCCGGCTCATCGACGAAGCGGCCGGCGGGACCGGGAAGGACGTCCTCGTCACCAAGGCGCCCGGCTACAGCCTGCTGGCCGCGCCGGACGAGATCGACGTCTTCCGCTTCGAGCGTCTCACAGCTGGAGCACACACCCTCATGGAGGCCAACCGGCCTGACCTGGCCTCCGTCAAACTCCGGGAAGCCCTGGACCTCTGGTCCGGCCCACCGCTGGCCAACGTGGAGGTCGGGCCGGTACTCGAAGGCTACGTCGCCGCCCTGGAGGAGCAGCGCATCCACGCGCTCAACCTGCGGATCGAGGCGGACCTCCGGCTCGGCAGGCACCACCAGATGGTCGCCGAACTGCGCTCGCTGATCGTCGAGCACCCCTACAACGAGTGGTACCACAGCCTCCTGGTCTTCACCCTGGCCCGGGTCGGGCGCAGGCACGACGCTCTGGAGGCCTACGCCCGGACGCACCGGGTGCTCTCGGAGGACCTCGGGCTCGCCCCGTGCAGCGAGCTGCGCCGGATCCAGCAGGACGTCCTGCTGGGCCGTCAGATCGAGCCACCCCGCTCCATGACGCTCTCGATCGAGCCTCGAAGCGCCTGAGGGAGTCTCGAAACCCAGCCGGGCTCCCCGCTCGGCACCGATTGGAGGAGCGAAGGAATGACTGGCGACAAGATTGCGGTCGACGCCGACCTGCGGGCTTCCGTGGAGCAGTTCTACGCCCATCACATGCAGCTGCTGGACGCCGGCCGGATCGAGGAGTGGGCGGCCTTCTTCACGGAGGACGGCACCTTCACCGTCGACTCCCACCCCGTCCCGGCACGCGGCCGCCAGGAGATCGTCGCCGGGGCATCCCGGACGGTCGAGCAGCTCCGCGAACAGAGCATCGCCCGCCGCCACTGGCTCGGGATGTCCGACCTCACTCCCGAGGACGACGGCACGACGACGGTGCGCAGCTACGCGCTGGTCTTCCAGATCACCGAGGCCGACGGTCCCGCCTTGCGGTCGAGCACGATCTGCGAGGACGTCCTGGTGCGGGACGGCGGCTCCTGGCTGATCCGCGCCCGACTGGTGCGGCAGGACCGCGCGGCCTGATCGCATGATGTGATGTGACGCCTCGCCCGCTACTTGGCGAAGCGGACGTCCACGTCCGCGTTCGACGGTGCGAGGAAGCGGGCGAGCCGCTCACCGGTGACCAGCAGCGCCACCTCGTCCGCGGCGCCGATCCTCTCCAGCAGGGTGATCGTGACCACCCCGGCGTCGGCCCGCCACGTCCCGGCGACCATGCCGTCGACCAGGACGGAGCCGGGCACGATTCCGTTCTTCAGGAACAGGTGGCCGCGGTGCTGCTCAGGGACGATCCGGCTGCGGTCGGCGTACGAGAGGACGACGTTGTCGAAGTCCGGCAGGAACCGTACCGGTGCCGGGACGTCGGCGCCGGGGCGGGGCGCGTCCGGCAGATCGAGCAGTTCAGCGCCCCGCTCGCCGCGCAGTCGCAACAGGTCGCCCATCGAGTCCGTCACCTCCCGCAGCCTGGTCAGCCCGCACCAGGCCTGGACGTCCTGGACGGTCGCCGGGCCGAACGCGGCAAGGTAGCGGCGGATCACCGAGGGCAGCGACGCGGCCTTCAGCGGCGCACCGAGCCAGGACTCGGCAGTGGCGTACCTGGTCACCCCGCCGATGCCCCACACCGCACGCGGCGGCGTCTGCACCAGGGCGAGCTTGGCACGGGCGACGTCCCCGAGCTGTCGCGGGACCGCATTCGGGAATCGCTCGGTGAGGGCGTCGCCCAGCTCCTTGGGGGTAAGCGGCTCCTTTTTCAGGATCTCGACGCCGTGCCGGGCGATCGTCTCGGGGTCGCCGGTGGCGGCGACGGTCCGGGCGGGCACGTACATCCGGTCGATCACCCGCTGTACCACCGGCCGCAGCGCGAGGCAGTCCGCCGCGCTGACCAGGTGGATGGTGCCGCGGTACAGCAGGATCCGGACGGCCGACCGATCCTGGAGCAGCCCGCCCAGTTCGTCGTGGGTGAACTCGCGCAGCCGCGTCCAGAGGCCGGTGTATGGCGGGTACGGCGCTTGTGCCTGCATGCCGACCAGATGCTCGATCATCTGGAGCGGCGCCATGTCGGAGGACTCCAGGAGGTATTGGCGCTGGAGCGTGGCACGGTTCAGCGCACGGTCGGTCATGATGGCCATGCCAGGGTTCCCCTCGGGCTGCTGGTGGTACTGGTTCTTTTGATTAGGCGTCGGCGTAACGTGCCGCCAACAAAGCGTGGTGTGCGGCTACTTGGCGGCAGGCCTCACGTAGCTCGGCGGGGCCGAGGACCCTGAACGGGACGTCGAAGGTGCCGAGCCACCGCGCAATCGCGGACATCGACTCGCCGTGCAGCACCGCCGTGCAGCTGTCCGGTCCCTCGGCTTCCACCACGCCCCAGCGGGCGGGTACTTTGTCCGCCACCTGCTCGATCGGGGCGTCCAGTTGCACTCGGCCGCTGGCCTGGCTGAACGCGCGCCGGAAACCGTCCACCACGAAGGAGGTCGCGCCGCCCTCGGGCGGCGTTCGCGGCTGGAACCGCGGTCCGGCGGGGGGGCGCAGCGCCATACGGTCGACCCGGAAGGATCGCCAGTCGTCGCGACCGAGATCCCAGGCGACCAGGTACCAGCGGGAGTCAGCCCGGACCAGCCGGCACGGCTCCACCTCCCGCCGCGTCGAATCGCCGTTGCGGGCCTGGTAGTCGAAGCGCAGGCGCTCCCGCGCGTGGCAGGCCGAGGCGACACTGGCGAGGTCCGTGGCGGAGACCGCGGACTCTGCCTGGGGCCGGTCCACGACCTCGATCTGGAAGGCGTCCAAACGCCGCTGGAGACGGGAGGGCATCACCTGACGCAGCTTTGCGAGCGCGCGCAACGAGGGCTCGGTGATCCCGATGACCGGACCGGTGGCACCGGACTGGAGCCCGAACGCCACGGCCAGTGCCTCCTCATCGTCGAGTAGGAGGGGAGGCATCTCCGCGCCGGCGCCGAGCTGGTAACCGCCACCGACGCCGATTCGAGCGTTGATTGGGTATCCGAGATTCCGCAACCTGTCGATGTCCCGCCGCAGTGTGCGCGTGGTGACGTCGAGGCGTTCCGCGAGTTCCGCGCCGGTCCACTCCCGGCGCGTCTGCAGTAACGACAGCAACCTCAGGAGTCGTGAAGAGGTCTCCCGCATGCCGCAACACTATCGTCGTTGACGGACAGGATAGGTCCTAAATACAGATCTACTGATCACCTGATCTTGGCCGCCCTATTGAGGACCCTACCTGTCCTATAGGCCTTCTACGGTTCTTGACGTGCAGATGTGAGGCGCCGGGCGACGAGTCCGCTCCGGTGTGGCCCTCGCCGTTGGCAGCGACAGATTCTTGGAGTGATCCCATCCGATGACGACTTCTGTGGAACCGGCCGGAAAGGCCGGAACGCGCCTAGGACTGGTCCTACTGGCCTGCTGTGTCGGCCAGTTCATGGTGGTACTGGACGCCTCGATCGTGAACGTCGCCCTCCGGCCCATCCAGGAGGACCTTGACCTCGCGCCCAACACCCTCCAGTGGGTGATCAACGCCTACACGATCGTTTTCGCCGGTTTCCTGCTCCTCGGCGGCCGCCTGGCGGACCTCTTCGGCCGGCGCCGGGTCTTCGCCGTCGGCCTCGCCCTGTTCACCCTGGCCAGCCTGGTCGCCGGTGTGGCGGTCGACCCGACGACACTGCTGATCTCCCGCGGCCTCCAGGGCCTCGGCGGCGCCGTGCTGGCGCCGGCGACCCTGACCGTCTTGTTCACCACCTACACCGACCCGATGGGCAAGGCCAAGGCCTTCGGCACCTGGAGCGCGGTCGCGGCGGGCGGCGGTGCGATCGGCGCCCTGCTCGGCGGCGTGGTCACCCAGTGGCTGTCCTGGCGCTGGATCTTCCTGGTGAACGTCCCGATCGGCATCCTGCTGATGGCCCTTCTGCTGACGGCCGTTCCCGAGTCGCGCAACGAGAACGCCGACCGCCGGATCGACAGCATCGGCGCCGTGCTCGTCACCGGCGGTCTCATGGCCGTGGTCTACGGGATCGTCGAGTCCCACGAGAAGGGCTGGGACTCCGCCACGACCATCGTGTCGCTGGCCGTCGGCATCGCCCTGTTGGTCCTCTTCGTGGTGAACGAGGCCAAGTTCGCCAAGCAGCCGCTGGTGCCACTGTCCATCTTCGCCAACCGCTCGGTCTCCGCCGCCAACATCGTCAACTTCACCACCAGCGCGGCGCTGGTCGGCGTGCTGTTCCTGTTCACCCTGCTCATGCAGTTCGTCTACGGCTACGGCTCGCTGGAGACCGGCCTCGCCTACCTGCCGCTCTCCCTGGGCATCGTGGCCACCGCCCGCGGCTTGGCGCCGAGCCTGATCAACAAGTTCGGCCCCAAGCCGGTCTTGGTCACGGGCAGCATCCTGTCGATGGCCTCCCTGCTGTGGCTGTCCGCGGTCGTCGGCGACGGAGGCTTCGTGAGCGACCTGCTCGGCCCCTCGCTGGTGTTCGGCGCTGGCCAGGGCATGGTGTCCTCGACCGTGACCATGGCCGGCACTGCCAAGGTCCCCTACACCCAGGCCGGTCTGGTGTCCGGTCTGCTGAACGCGAGCCGACAGGTCGGTGGCGCGCTGTGGCTGAGCGTCCTGGCAGCGGTCGTCGCCGGCTACACCAACAGCCTCACCCCGGGCGCCTCGGCCGACGGTTACAGCACCGCCTTCCTGATCGCGGCGGTCTACCCGCTGGTCGGCGCCCTTGCCGGCCTAGCCGTACCGGGGGTTTCCCCGGAGGCCCTCGCCGCGGCGAGGAACTGGGGGGCCGCCAAGAAGCCGGCAGCCACCACCGCGGAGAAGTGACCGCGGACATGTGACCCGTCCTTCCCCCGGGGACGGCAGGAAGGGCCCGGTAAGCACCGGGCCCTTCGGCATGTCCGTGGTCAATCGCGAAGCGGGCGGAAGAACGCCCGGACGTCCTCCACAAGCTCGTCCGGGGCCTGGAGCGAGGCGAAGTGGCCGCCGTTGGCGTACTCCGACCACCGGGTCACGCGGTTCGACCGCTCCGCCAGTGAGCGGATGGCCCTGTCCCCGGAGAACACGGCCACCCCGGTGGGAACCGGGCCCTGCTCCGGGCGGGCGCCCCAGGCCTCCGGGGCCATCTCAAGGTAGATCCGGGCGGCGGAGCCGGCCGTGCCGGTCAGCCAGAAGATCGAGACGTCGGTCAGCACCGCGTCGCGACCGATCGGGGTCTGCTTGCTGGTACTCGGGTCCCAGTCGACGAACCACTCCAGGTTCCAGGCGAGTTGGCCAGCCGGAGAGTCGTTCAGCGCGTACGCCAGGGTTTGCGGCCGGGTGCTCATCTGGGTGGCGTAGCCCGAGCGCCGCTGCCACCAGGCGGCGTTGCGCCGTCCCTGTTCGAGTTCGCCCTCGGAGAGTGCCTCCCGGTCCTCACCGGAGGTCGGCATGGCCGCGCCCACCAGCGCGTTGACGTGCACGCCGAGCACCCGGTCGGGTGCGATCCGGCCGAGCTCCGGGGCAACCAGGCTGCCGAAGTCCCCGCCCTGCGCGCCGTAGCGGTGGTAACCGAGCCGCTCCATCAGCTCTGCCCAGGCCCGGGCGACCCGGCGGATCCCCCAACCGCGCTCCCCGGTCGGCCCGGAGAAGGCGAAGCCCGGGACGGACGGGGCCACCACGTGGAAGGCATCCGCCGGATCGCCGCCATGCGCCGCAGGATCGGTCAACGGGCCCAGAACGTCCAGGAAGTCGTAGACAGTGCTGGGCCACCCGTGCGTGATCAGGAGTGGGGTCGCGTCCGGCTCCGGGGAACGGGCGTGCAGGAAGTGCACGTTCTGCCCGTCGATCTCGGTGGTGAACTGCGGAATCCGGTTGAGCCGCGACTCGTGCAACCGCCAGTCGTAGCCGCCGCGCCAGTAGTCGACCAGCTCGACCAGGTAGTCCCTGCTGATGCCGTACGACCAGTCGGCGTCGGGCAGCTCGTCCGGCCAACGGGTCCTGGCCAGGCGGTGGCGGAGGTCGTCGAGGTCGGCTTCGGGGACGTTGACCCGGAAGGGGGCGATCGTGCTCATGCCGCCAGCATGTCCCTGATGGTTGACACCTGCAGTCCTCCATCGCCCCAGCGGTCGCGGACCTCACCCGTCCGGGTGAATGACGGAACGGACGAGCTAGATGACGTCCGGGTGAGCGAAACGCCGCGTGGCCGCCTGGGTGCTGGCGGTCACGGGGCACTCGAGCCGGTCGGGTCGGGCGGTGGGCGTCGTCAGGCGGCGGTAGCGGCGCCGACCGTGACCGGGCCTTCCCAGTCGATGTGGTGCTCGTGCATCCAGAGCGTCCGCTTGCCGTCGGTCTGCGGCTTCTTGTACGTCCGGGCGATGAAGTAGTCACGCATCGCGCCGCGGAACGACCCGAGCAGGTTGCCCTCGATGTTGCGCTTGCCCTGGGCGACGACGGCCTCGACGCGGGCACGGCGGGCGGCCTCGAAAGCCCGGAACGCCTTTTCAACGGTGGGCTGGTCGCGCAAGCACTTCGCGAGCACCACGGCGTCCTCCATCGCAATCGACGCACCCGAGCCGGAGGTCGGCGAGGCCGCGTGGGCCGCATCCCCGATGACCACCATGCCGTCGTGGTGCCAGCGGGCGAGCGAGGGCAGGTCACAGTTGAGGAAGGGGGCGGGGATGTCCTGGGTGGCCCGGATGATGTCGGCGACCGGGGAGCGGTCCCGCTCGAACATCGACGCCATCTCGTCCCGCCAGGCCGGGCCGCCGCGCAGCGACTTCGGGTCCGGGCGCTCGGCCCTGACCGGGTTGGCGTACCAGCGGAGCTCCCCGCTGGGCGCCTGGGTGTACATGAAGAAGCACTTCTTGCCGAAGAACATCCGGATGACCCCGGGTGCCTCGTCGGTGGGGTGGTTCGGCAGGTAGCCCCAGGCGTTCAGCACGCCGACGTAGCGCGGCTTCACCGCAGCCGGGTCGATGATGTCCCGGACCCGCGAGTGGAGGCCGTCCGCACCGATCAGCACGTCGCCCTCGGCCCGGGTGCCGTCGGCGAAGGTCGCGACCACCGTCCGGCCGATCCGCTCGGCGTCGGTGACGCGCTTGCCGTACTCGATCGGGATGCCTCGGCGCTCGGCCTCGGTGCGCAGGGCGATGTACAGGTCGGAACGCTCGACCGTGGTGTTGCCGGTGCCCCGGACCCGGTCGAAGGCGATGTCGCCGGTCAGCCGCCGGCCGTCGTGCCGGTAGAAGGCCATCGCGGGGGTGTCGAAGCCGACCCCGCGCACCAGGTCGGACAGGCCGAGGCAGGCGAGTGCGTCCAGCCCGTTGGGGGCGATGTTCATGAACGACCCGACCCCGTCCGCGCTGCGGTCGTAGGCCTCGTAGATGGTCGTGTCGAAGCCTGCCTTCTGGAGGGCCATCGCGGTGACGGGGCCGGCGATGCCGCCGCCGATGATGAGAGCTCGCGCCATGGTGGTTACCTCTGTTCGATTGCGGGACGGCCTGCTACCGCGGCCGTACGAGGGAGCGTCCGGGGGGGTACCGTCACCACGCCAGGGGCAGCGCGGCAAGACGGTAGACGAAGCCGCCGTCCAGGACCTGCACGTCCTTCGCCGGGACGGCCAGCCGCAGGTCGGGCAGTCGTCGGGCGATCGTGGCGAACACGTGCTGGAGCTCCAGCCGGGCCAGGTCGGCCCCGAGGCACAGGTGCCGACCGAACCCAAACGCGACGTGCTTGCGGACGTCGGGCCGCGAGGGCCGGAAGGCCTCCGGGTCCTCGAACATCTCGGGGTCGCGGTTGGCCGAGGCCGTGGACGGGTAGATGCCGTCGCCCACCGGGATCGTGCTGTCGCCGATCGTCAGCTCCCGGGCGGCGACCCGGGCGGTCGCCAGGTCGGTGACGGTGAGGTAGCGCAGCAGCTCCTCAACGACGTTCTCGGCCAGCGACGGGTCCTCGCTCAGCGCCTTGTACTGCTCCGGGTGCTGCAGCAGGGTCAGCAAGCCGAGCGAGATCATACTCGCGGTGCTGTCGTGACCGCCGTTCAGCAGCAGCCGCGCCAGGTGGACCGCCTCGGTTTGGGTCAGCTGGGGGTTCTTGCTGATAACCCGGCTCATCATGTCGTTTCGGGGGGAACGGAACTTGCCGGCGATGAAGTTCTCGAAGTAGGTGTCGAGGAAGGTGATCGCGGCGTGCCGCTCCTCCTTGGTGCGGGCCCCGTTGAACATGTCCTGGGTGGCCTTGTGGAGCGAGTCCAGGTCCTCGGTCGGGATCGCCAGCAGCTCGCCGATCACGGCCAGCGTCAACGGCTTCGCAAAGCCCGACACCAGATCGGCGGGTCCTCCCCCGGCGATGAACCGGTCGAGGTGCTCGTCGATCAGCTGCTGGACCCGGGGGGCCATGGAGTTCACGCGCTGCAGGGTGAACTCCGCCTTGACCATCTTCCGGTACACGGTGTGCTCGGGCGCATCCATGCCCAGGATCGAGCCGTTGGTGCGCATGGCGGGCGGGATCGGGACCGGCGACGGGTACCCGGCCTGGGTGCGGTCGTTGCTGAGCCGGTCGTCGGCCAGAGCGGCCTTGACGTCCTCGTAACGGGTCACCAGCCAGGCGTGGCCCCCGGCGGCCAGCGGGATCCGCGGCACTTCACCGTCCTCGCGGAGCCGGGCGTACTCTATCGGGAGGTCGAACGGGCAGGCCCGTCGGAACGGGAACACCCTGGCGCTGCTCTGGTCATCGGTCACGATGCGCTCCTGGCGGTCATGGACTGAGGGTCGGCGCGACTCAGCCTGGCCCCTCCGCTTCGAGCCTCAGTCGAAGCACCGTCCTGCTCCTGATTGCCGATCGCCGGCTACCGCGACGTAGCGCATCCCGCTGCGGTCAACCTTGCTCGCTATGCCCGTACCGCACAGCCCCGCCGCTCCGAATCCGCCGATCAGCGGTCGGTGGGAGGGCTCGGTGAGCAACCGGGTGACCTGAGCGGAGGGCAGGATGAAGGAAGCAGCGGCACCGCAGGGCGGGACCACCGCGCCGTCGCGCCGTCAGCGGCTTCGGGCTGAACTCGAGAACGAGGCGCGCTCACAGGCACGCCGGCTCATCGCCGAACACGGTCCGAACGGGCTGAGCCTGTCCGCTGTTGCCCGCGCCGTCGGCGTGACACCGGCGGCACTGTACCGGTACTTCAAGAACAAGAACGCTCTGATTATCGCCGTGTACACCGACCTGACCGCAGAGTTCGTCGCCACCGTCGCCGCCGCCTCGCAGTGCGAGAGCCCCGAGGACATCGGAGCGCAGCTGTACGCGGCTGCCCGGGCCGTGTTCGAGTGGTCCGTGTCCCACCCCGCCAGGGCGGGCGGCACCGGGCCGGGTAGCGGGGCTTCTCTCAGGGGCCGCGGCCGGGGCCGGCCCGGTTGGGGCGGCCCGGACCGGGGAGTGGGGCGGTCAGCGGGTGCGGGCGGACCAAGCGGTGCTGTCCTTGTGAGTGAGCAGGGCGAGCAGGGCGATGCCGGCGGCGATCTGGGCCAGGGCGGTCAGGATCGGCGGGGTCGGGCTGTCGCCGTTGGCGAGGGCGAGCGCGAAGAGGCCGCCGAGGCCGTGCCAGGCGCCGTAGACGATCGCGCCGATGCGCCAGGCCCTGCCGCCGCGGGCGAGGCGGACGGCGAGGGCGGTGCCGACGGCGGCGTACAGAATCGCCCAGACGAGGGCGGACTGCGCGGAGAGGATCTGGGCGTCGGCCACGTGCCGGGCGTCGTCGACGACCGGGGCCATCCACGAGCCCGGGCCGCCGTGCGGGGAGAGGGAGTCGCGCGCCGCCTGGGCGCGGACGAGCTGGGCCAAGGCGAGCAGCGGCATCAAGCCGGCGTGGACGAACAGCACGAGGCGGGCGGTGCGCACCTGCCCGGGCATGGCGGCCGCGATGGTCGGTGGTGCGGGAGGCAGTGGGGGGTACGGGGGCGGCGGGATGTGCATCGGCGGGTCAGGGATGCCGATGGGGTTGTGGGCTGGGCGGGGGGAGGTGTCCATGGGGTGTCCTCGTCTCTGGAAGGGCGGCGTGGGCCCCAGGGGCCGGCGTGCGGTCCGGCCCCCGGGGCGGTGTGTCGGTCAGAGGCTGTGCGGGGCCTCCCAGTGCGCGGCGGGCAGGACCTTCTCGAAGTAGTCGTTGGGGAACTGCTTGGTGGCGCTGGGCAGTCGGGGATCGTTGCGCAGGACTTCGCTGTAGCCCTTGAAGACGGCCATCGACATGTGCAGGCAGTTGTTGAGGGCGGCGTCGTAGCCGCGACCCTTGACGGCGCCGTACCAGGACTGGGCGCGCTTCACGTCGCCGTCCCTGGTGTTCACGCACCGGTAGCGGGTGTAGTACCGGGCGCCGTTGTGGTCCCGGTCGCGGACGTCGGTGAAGTGGACGCGGGCCTGCTCCCACGTTCCGCCCTTGATCCAGCCCGCCTTCGGGGTGTCGTTGGTGCTGCCGAACGAGCCGTAGATCCAGTGGTTCGCCTCGCCGCGGACCTTCACCGCGAAGGCGGCGTGCCCGAGGCCGAACGCGCCGTCGGGGGCCTCGAACATGCACACCCGCCCGAGCGGGGCGGCGGCCTGCGCGTCAACCGGGGCAGTGACGGCTCCGCCGGCAAGCAGCGCGAGCGCGCCCGCCAGGCACGCGGCCGCCCTGGCGGCGGCGCTGCGGATCATCCTGGGGTCCACCATCGGGGGACTTCCTTCCAGTCGTCGAACTGCTCCGGCGATGCCCCGGCCGGGGCCACTCGGCAGCTCGTTGACGGAAGGTTGGTGGACCGCCTGATGACCCGCCACACTGGTGCCCGCGCTAATCAAAGGGTCATCAAAACCGGATGAGGGAGAGCGGGTTGACCAGCAGGCAAGGGCGTCAGGAGCGTCCGATCAATCCCGAGGACGGGCCGCTCGCGGTGTTCGCGATCGGCCTGCGGGAGGTCCGCAGAAGATGCGGAAACCCGACCTACGTTCAGCTGGAGGCTGCCTCCGCCCGCTCCCGGGGGGAGAGGTCGTACTCAAGTACGACACTCTCGAACGCGGCCCGGGGCGATCGGCTGCCGTCCCCGGAGGTCGTGCGCGCCTTCGTCCTCGCCTGTCACCGGTACGCGAAGTCCGATCGTGCGACGGCCGAGGCCGCCGCCGCCGAATGGGACGCCCGCCTACTGCGCCTCCAGGCCGAACTGAACCCGGACCCCGCCGAGCCCGTCCCGGCCGACCCACCGCAGGCGGCACAGCCCGGCCCGGCACCCACCACGCCCACCGTCACACCCGATCCGACCGCTGCCTCCGACGGCGGGCTGGTCGCCGGGACCGTGCCGGCAGATTTGCCGGACACCCCCGTGCCTTCGGACCCGCCAGGGGCCCGGCGCCGAGCCCTGGCCAGCAGGTGGACGCGACTGGCCGTCGGCGTCGGCGTGTGTGCGATCGTCGTCGCGGTCGCCTGGCCCATCGTGCGCGCCACGTCCGCGCCGGGCTCGGCGTCCGCCGACACCCTCCCGACCGCCGCGGCGAGCGCCCCCGTGCTGCCGACCGGCCCCGCCTCCGACGGCCCCGCCCGACTCAAGCCCGCCACCCCCTCCGAGCAGCCCGGCCTGGAGAAGGACTCCCTCGGCCCGGACAGCCGCTGCAGCCCGCCCAACTTCGGACCGGGCTCCGTCAAATGGCGGGTGTGCACGTGGGTCCAGGCCGACCGGGTCTCCTTCGCCCTGGAGATCACCAACCGCGACACCGAACCGGCGACGGTCAAGGCCAGACTCAAGTACACCGCCAAGACCTCCGACTTCCGCACCTGCCCCGGAGCCGGAGCGGCGGACTTCCAGATTCTGACAGTCCCGCCAGGCCAGACCCTGACCACCGACACCGCCCAGTGCGCCGTCGCCCGCACCCCCAACCCCACCGCCTACAGCGGCGTCGGCTGGGTCGTCGCCCCCGACGTCGACTACGGCACCCGCGTCCTCTCCCCCGGCGCCCACGTCTATCCCGGCGAGATCCACTGGACCCCGGACGTGCTGTAGATCTCGGCCGCTCGATCTGGCCGGGCATCCGCACCAGCGCCACCGTCTCCAGCGTGTGGCTGGTCCGGGGGCTCCAGCGCCCCAAGGAGGGCTGGTACAGCTTCGAGCGCATCCACCAGCTTCACCTCGGCCGGCCCTGATACCGCCCCGGGCCGCCGCCCGCCGCACCCACCTCGAAGGAGACACCACCGTGTAGCGGTTCGTACCGAGGTTCCAGACGAAGACAGGCCCGACGGCGGCGCCCGCGTGCTGCTCGTCTACGCGACGTCCGACCTCACCGGCCACCCCGAACTGGCCCAGCTGGTCGGCTGTAGGTTCGCATTTCATAGAAGAGAGCCGCCGTCAATGCGCTTGAACCGCCAGTCCTCGGCGTGGCCCCGGATCGGCCCACCCCAGGTTGAAGCGATGAGGCACCCAAAGGTCTAGACCATAAGCGTGACGGCCAGTCAGAGAGGTCAGCAAAAGGTCAGCATCGATCCGAGTAGATCCTGCTATACCTAGCCAGACTTGCGATTCGGCACCGCCTGCCGACGCCAGTTCCGACCCAGCCCGAGAGGCCTCGAGACGTCGCGGCCGGCCATCGCCCAGCACCCCGGACGGACCGGGCCCGCAACCTTGCATGCACACCCCTGGCCAGCATTACCCCAGGTCAGCGCACTCGACCCCGCGCCTTCAACGGGAGGCCGGAGAGCTCCGGAGCCCTCAGCCGGGTACCGTCATAGCCGTGCACCTCGCCGAAGCGCGAGCTCTTCTCCCAGTCGTTTCGTGCCTGTACGATCTCCTCACCGGAGCGGCCGATGAAGTTCCACCACATGACCAGCTTCTCCTCGAACGGTTCGCCGCCGAGGAGGAGGACGGCGGCGTCGGTGCGGGCGAGGAGGGGGAGTTCGCGGCGGTCGGTGCCGAGGTAGAGCATGGAGCCCGGTTCGACGCGGACGCCGTCGACGTCGACGCTGCCGGACATGGCGAGCACGGCGTACTCGAAGCCGGGCTCCAGGGGGAGCTTGAGGTCGGCGCCCTCGGTGAGGGCGAGGTCGGCGCCGACCAGGGGGGTGTAGGCGGCGCCGGGGGAGGTGGCGGTGTCGAGGCTGCCCAGGATGACGGTGCCGCGCAGGCCGGGGGCGGTGACGACGGGCAGGTCCGCGTGGTGCTCGAAGGCGGGGGCGGTGTGCCGGTGGGCGTCCGGTAGGGCGACCCAGAGCTGGGCGCCCTCCAGGAAGCGGGCGTGCTCGCGCGGGGACTCCTCGGAGTGGGAGATCGCCCGGCCGGAGGTCATCAGGCCCAACTCGTAGGGGCGGACGGTCTGCAGGCTGCCGAGGCTGTCGCGGTGCAGGACCTCGCCCCGGTGGAGCCAGCTGACCGTCTGCAGGCCCATGTGCGGGTGCGGCGGGACCTGCATGCCGGGCTCGTCGGCGATGTCGTCGGGGCCGTAGTGGTCGACGAAGCACCATGCGCCGACCATCCGGCGGCCGAGGTTGGGCAGCAGGCGGCGCACGACGGTGCTCTCGCCGAGCGGGACCTGACGCCCGGTCAGCAGTTCGCGGACCGGACCGGCACCGGACGCGCCGCCGCAGGGGGTCGGAGCGGGCTTCTGGTCGAGGTTGCTCATGTCGCGGATCCACCACCGTACGGGTCGGGGCCGGCCGGGGACGTACGGTCCGGGGCCGGAGGGGGTCGTCGGCAACGATCATCCACCAACCGGGGGCGTTCCTCCACCTTCGGCCGGCACGGCCCGCGCGTGCGCGCCCCCGACGGCCCCCCGGCCGATCCCGTCAGCCGGCGCCGCGACCCGCGAGGGCGCGGCCGAGGAAGGCGACCGCGTCCGGCAGGACCTTGCGCCAGTACGCCGCGTCGTGCACCCCGGGGGTGAAGCGGGCCTGGACGGTGTCGCCGGCCAGCTTGCGGGCCGCGTCGCAGAACGGGTCCTCGGTGCCGCACCAGACGCCGATCGGGCGGCCGTGCGGCTGGTCCTGGTGGAGCAGCGGCTCGTTCTCGCGCCAGTCGGCCTCGTCCTTGAAGACGCCCACCGCCTTGGCGTCCCCCCAGCTGCGGAACAGTGCCGGGCTGAGCACCGCGACCGGGCCGAAGCCGGCGCCCCGGTTGCGGGCGTAGCGGAGCGAGCCGAAGCCGCCCATCGATATGCCCATCACCGCCTCGGGTGCGCGCAGCCCCTGCTTGGCGAGCCAGCCGGGCAGCTCGTCCAGCAGCATCTTCTGCGGGTCGTCGCCGGACGGCGTGCGGCGCCAGTAGGTGGCGTCGCCGCCGTCGACGGCGACCACCGCGAACGGGGGGACGCCGGCCGCGATGGCGGCGACCAGGATCTGCGGCAGCCCGAGGTCGGTCCACGCCTGGGCGGTGGCGCCGCGCCCGTGCAGGGCGACGCAGACCGGCAGGTCGGCCGGGCGGGCGGCGCCCTGCGGGATGATCGTGATCATCTTCACCGCGGCGCCGTTCCGGGCCGTCGAGCGCTGCTCCTCGCTGCGGAGCGAGGGGACGACGGACGTGGCGGCCGACGGCTGCGCCGTACCGGTGGGCGCCGTGGCCGGGGTCGTACCGGCGCCGGAGGGCGTGCCCGGGCCGCCGGAACCGCCGGGTGCGGTCGGCTCCGACGAACCGCCGGACAGGGCCACCGCCGTGCCGGTACCGATGACGGCCAGGCCGCCGAGGCCGAGGCCGGCCCTGAGCAGTCGGCGCCGCCCGAGCGTCCCCGGGCCGAACGTTCCCGCAGGCGCACCCCCGCCCACCGCGCCCGTGCCCAGCCCGAGCACGGGCGACCCGATCACGGGCGGCACGGCGGGCGGCGGCGGTGAGACGGGTGGCGGCGGCGAGGCGGGCGGCGGCGGCACGGTCACGGCGCGCGCGCCGGCGCCGGCTCCGACGCCCGCTCCGGCTCCGACACCTACTCCGGCACCCGCTCCGGCGTGCCCACTCCCCTGGTGGTCCAGGTCCACGGTTCTCCCCTCCGACAGTCAGCCAGCACTGTACGTCGGGCCGACCCGTCGGGCCGCACCGTGTCCGTCACAGCTGATCAACAACTCGTCACCGCAGGTCGGGGGCGGTGTCCCCGGGTTCTTCAGTGCTTGCAGGCCCACCAGGCGTCCGCGGTCGCCGCGTCCGCGAGCGCGCGCAGCTTGGTGACGGCCTCGGCCGGGTCCTGCGCGCCGTACACCGCGGAGCCGGCCACGAAGACGTCCGCGCCCGCCTCGGCACAGCGCTCGATGGTGCTCGCCGAGACCCCGCCGTCCACCTGCAGCCACAGCTCCAGGCCGTGCTTGTCGATCAGCTGCCGGGTGCGGCGGATCTTCGGCAGCATGATGTCGAGGAACGCCTGCCCGCCGAAGCCCGGCTCGACCGTCATGATCAGCAGCATGTCCAGCTCGGGCAGCAGGTCCTCGTACGGCTCGATCGGCGTGGCCGGCCTGAGCGCCATGGACGCGCGGGCACCCTTGGCCCGGATCTCCCGGGCGAGGCGGACGGGCGCCGCCGCGGCCTCGACGTGGAAGGTGACGGACCCGGCGCCGGCCTCGACGTACTGCGGGGCCCAGCGGTCCGGCTCCTCGATCATCAGGTGGCAGTCCAGCGGGGTGCCGGTGGCGCGGGCGAGTGCCTCGACCACCGGGACGCCCAGGGTCAGGTTGGGCACGAAGTGGTTGTCCATCACGTCCACGTGCAGCCAGTCCGAACCCCTGACGGCCTCGGCCTCGTCGGCGAGCCTGGCGAAGTCCGCGGACAGGATGCTGGGGTTGATCTGCGCCATTTCCGATGCTTCCTACGAGGGTTCCGGCGCCTGGAGCGGGCACCTCGCCCCATCATCTCGCGGGGAGTCGGCAGGAACTGAACAGTGAGACCTCCCCGTGACCCGCATCACACCCGCCCGAGGGTTATCGTGACCGCCGCCGTGGTCATCAGCCCTGTGCAACCCGGCGTTCGCACCTCCGGCCACCCTCGTTCCCGCTCCATTTCCACCACACACCCTCCGCACGGTCCGCACCACAGCTCCCCGCGCGACGCCGTCCACGCCCGCCCGCGCCCCGTCCACCCCCGCCCCGCCGGCCCCCCTGGCCGCCCGCTCCACTCCCTCCAGCTTTCTCGCACACCCTCCACGCCCATTTCGAGGAAGGTCTTCCGTTGGCCGATCTGGTCCATCCCGCCCGGGCCCTGTGGTGGCTCTTCGAGCCGGTGCACGCCGTCACCTACTTCTCGCCCGAGGGCCGCGCGGCGTTCGAGGACGCCGGGTTGCGCGGCGGCTGGCGCGGCTACTTCGCCGGCCGGTCGGCGCCGTTGGGCGCGGTCGACGCGCCGCCGGTGATCGCCGCGTTCTTCAACTTCGCGCCCTCGGCGGTGGAGCGCGCCCTGCCGGACGTCTGGAAGCTGGTGGACCCGGACACCGCCCTGGCCGCCCGGGTCAAGGGCTCGTCGGCGGCGCTCGCACGGCTGCTGGAGCACGTGGAGCCGGCGCAGGTCGAGCTGGTGGCCGACCTGCTGGAGCGGGCCGTCGACCGCCTGGACTGCGCGGGCCGGGTCCTGGCCGCCGCCAACGCCGCCGTCCCCCGGCCGACCGGCCTGTACGGGCGCCTCTGGCAGGCCGCCACCGTGATGCGCGAGCACCGCGGCGACGGCCATGTCGCCGCGCTGGTCTCCGCCGGGCTGGACGGCTGCGAGGCGCTGGTGGTGCGCTGCGCGCTGGACGTGCGCCGCGAGGTGCTGCAACCGCTGCGCGGCTGGACCGACGAGGAGTGGGCGGCCGCCACCGCCCGCCTGGTGGAACGCGGTTGGCTGACCGAGCGCGGCACCATCACCGAGTGCGGCCGGATCCGCCACCAGTCCCTGGAGGCCGCCACCGACCTGGCCGCCGCCCGGGTCTGGGAGAGCCACCCGCGCGCCGAACTCGACCGGCTCGCCGCCGCCCTCACGCCGATCTCCGCGCTCTGTCGCAGCTCGCTGCCGCCGATCAACCCGATCGGCCTGCCGGCCACGACGGCCTGACGCCCCGACACCCGAAGCCCGACACCCTGACACCCGGCACCTGACGCCGGCACCCCGCACCCCGCACCCCGCACCCCGCACCCCGCACCCCGCACCCCGCACCCCGCACCCGGATCGCAGGTACCGGGTGCGGGTGCCAGGTGCCGGGGCTCCCGTGCGACGCACACCACCCGCGATCGGGAGCCGCGGACCGGCGCCCCTGCCTCCGGCTTTTCGTTGACACGGCCCCGGAGCGTCCCGACGATGGTCCCCATGCGTTTTCTTCGACGGCTGCGCGCGGATCTCTCGGCAGGGCAGAACCTGGAGATCTACACGACCGCACTGCTGTCCCTGGTGCTGGCCGTGCTCGGGGCCCTCGGCACGGTCGGCAGCGAGGTCCTGTCGGCCGCCGTGCTCGCGACGCTGGCCCTGCTGGCCGGCGGCATGCTGGTCAGCCGCCGGCAGGTGGCGGAGCTGACCGCCGAGGTGCGCGCCCGGGGCCGGGGGGAGGTCTCCGCCGCGGACTTCCTCGGCACGGACAAGCCCGGCCTGGTCGAGCAGGTGCGCACCGCGGAGGACATCCGGATCGTCGGAGTGACGCTCTCCCGCACGATGCGCAACCTGGTGGACGAGCTCCAGCGCCGGGCCGTCGCCGGAGCCGTGGTCAAGGTGGCGCTTCTCGACCCCGCCGGCTCCGCCCCCGAGGAGGCGGCGCGCCGCAGCACGATCCCCGACCGGGCCGAGATGTACCGCAACCGGCTCCGCTCGTCCGTCGACCTGCTGCGCGAACTCGCCGAGACGCCCGGCGTGGAGGGCAGGGTGGAGGTTCGCTTCCTCGGGTTCGTCCCGGCCTTCGGGTTGCTCCTGCTCGATCCGCAGCAGCCGGGCGGCCGCATCCACGTCGACATCTACTCGCACAGCTCGGCCAGCGGGGACGCCGTCTTCACCGTCCTGCCGCACCGCGAGGACCTGTGGTTCCGGCACTTCCGGACCGAGTTCGACAGCGTCTGGGAACACGGCCGGCCGGCCGACGCCTCGGACGGCTTCCCGACGACCACGAGGGCATGAGCCGAGCGCACCTTCCGCTCCCTCAACTCCCGGCCCCCGGATCCCCTTCCGCCTCCTCCGGCCCTGCCCCGCCGGCCGGGCGGGCGCGGTCCGGCGGGCCGAGCACGATCCCCCGGCCCGCGTAGAACCGGTCGAGCCGCCGCCACGGCACGTGCGCGTAGGCCTGCGACTCCCCCGCGAACCCGGACGGGTTGTGGATCACCAGCGCCGTACCCGTGACGCCCACCGCCAGTACCAGGTGCCCGCCGCGCCGGTGCGGCTCGGGACCGTCCGGTTCACGGATCTCGGGGTGCACGGACAGCATCACCAACCGCCCGGCGGTCACCTCCGCCGCCACCTCCCCGGCCGTCAACTCCCGTGCCTGCGCGGACAGGCCCCACCGCTCGCGGACGTACGCGGCGAACGGCGTGTGGATCAGCCCGCGCAGCCGCTCGCCGTCCCGCTCGTACGCGCCGGCCGCCAGGCACTCCGCCGCCAGCGCGACCTGCGGCGGCGCCACGCCCCACCAGCGGTCGAGCGCCATCCGCAGGCAGGCCACCCCGCACAGCCGCCAGGACCAGTACGCGTACTCCTCCGGCGTCGCCGCCCCCGACTGCCCCCAGCGCGGATCGTCCGCCGCGCCCACCGAGCCGTCGATGATCTCCCGTACCAGCTCCGGGGACTCCCACTGCGCGTAGTACGGCACCTCGTGCACCACGGCCGCCCGGCCGCCGCCTTCCACCATCCCCCGACGCTCTCACGCCGTTCGGCCACCACGGGCCCGCGACACTCGCACCGGCTCCGGCCCGGTGACCGGTCCCGCCGGATTGTCGGTGGTGCCCGCTAGGGTCGATCGGGATCGTCGGTTGGGGAGGAGTGGCCGGGCATGAGCATCGAGGCGCACTGGGACGGGCGCCTGCGCCTGGAGTCGGCAGGCCTGCCGGAGGAGTTGTCCCACCAGCCCAGCCGGGCCTTCCTGACCGGGGAGGGGCTGCCCGAGAAGGGCGCCTTCCTGGACTTCGCCGCCCTGGACGCACCTCCGCTGGGGGTGGCGGGCACGGGCCCGGCGGAGCGGCTGTTCGTCCTCGGCGAGACGGGGTACGTCGCCGCCACCGACTACGAGGGTGACGCCGTCCTGCTGGACGGGGCGACGGGCGAGGTCTTCCTCGCCGCCCGGCGTCGAGGCGGCCGCCACGACGGGCTGCGCCGCGACCTGATCGCCTCCAGCCTGCCCGCACTGGTCGAGCTGATGCGCGAGGTCGACGCCGTGGCCGTGGCGGCGGCGGAGCCCGCCGCGCTCGACGGGCACCGGGGGCCGGCGGTGGTCGCGGAGGTGGTCGGGGTCGCCCGGCGGCGGATGCGCGCGATCGACCCGGAGCTGTTCGACCGCGCCGACGACGCTCCCCCGCACTGGGACACGGCCCTGCTGGTGCGTTCCCTCTCCTGGGGCGCGCTCCCCGGTGGCCCGGGCGCGCTCGCGTACGAGCTCGGGCCGGAGCTGGTCGAGGACCTCGCCGCACTCGGGGCCGACGGGCTGGTCCGCCGCTACCGCCCGGAGGAGCTGCCCG
Source organism: Kitasatospora sp. NPDC058218 (assembly GCF_042882445.1). Classification (NCBI taxonomy): domain Bacteria; kingdom Bacillati; phylum Actinomycetota; class Actinomycetes; order Kitasatosporales; family Streptomycetaceae; genus Kitasatospora; species Kitasatospora sp. NPDC058218. The sequence continues at coordinate 105,711 of NZ_JBHVWC010000006.1, forward strand.
ACGGGCTCACCCACGCACCGACCAGGCGACTGCTCGCCGAGGTCGGACTACCCCTCGGCGGCGGGCTGTTGACCGTCTCCGACGACGAGCCGCTGCGCACGATGGCCGAGGCCTATCCCGAGCACTTCACCCCGGACGCGCCCTCGGACGCGACCCCGCACGTACCCCCGCACATACCCTCGGGCAGCGCCCTGGACGACGGCCCCGGCGCCTCGCCGCAGAACCGCGACCACCAGCGCGACCACCTGGCCGTCGGCGACTGGCCCTACGACCTCGTGATCGCCCTCGACGGCGCCACCGGCCGGCTGGAGCTGCCCGACTGGAACGAGGTCGGCGAGCCGGAGGCCTATCTCAACCGGGACTTGTCCGCCCTGCTGTACTCGCTCTGGGTCTGCGAGCGGCTGCGCGCCGAGTGGCGCCGCTGGGAGTACGGGCGCGCGGCCGGCAGCTGGGAGGTCTTCGACCCGCAGTCGCTGCTGAGCGGCGTGGTCGAGGAGGTGGTCGCCGCCATCGACCCGGAGGCCTTCGCGACCCCGGGCCACTCCTGGCAACTCCTCGCCGACGACGCGCACATGGGCGGCCTGCTGAACTGACCGCGGGCCGCCCCCGCCACCACCCGGCCCGCCACCGCTAAGCGGCCGTCTCCGCCCCGGACGTCTTGCCCGACCCCGCCTCGGACACCTTCCCCGGCTGCTCCCCCGACTCCGCGCCCGACTCCTCCTCGGGCCGCTCCCCGGAGTGTTCCCCGCCCGCGGTCCGCGAGCGGTAGGCGAGCCGGTCCGCCGCGCGCCGCCCCCGGCGCTCCACCGGCAGCGAGCCGTGGGCCCCCGCCAGCCCGAAGGGCGGCATGTCGAAGTAGATCGCCTCGTACGAACCCTCGGGCACGATGTACGTCTCGTGCCAGAGCCCCACGTACTGCCGCAGCTTCCCGGCGCGTATCTTGCGGTTGGCGATCCCCCACACCTTGTGGTGGAAGGCGTCCGGCGCGGCCGCGTAGCCGTACAGCTTCTCCTTGGACTCCCAGTACTGGACGACGTAGTACGTCCGCGGCGAGGCGGTCAGCAGGATGCGTCCGCGCAGCCCGCGCTCCGGCTCCTTGGCCAGGTCGTGGAGCATCCGGAACATGGCCGCCATCACCGGCATCCAGTGGTGGACGGCCCAGAAGCGGTTGATGCGCATCCCGATCAGCAGCACCACGGTGTCCCCGGTGACGGCCGCGGTGGTGTATCCCGGAGTCGGTTTGGCGAACATGTGTGCCTCCAGCTCTCTCCTCCACCCATGTAAGCGGTGATTACATCAGCGGCCGAGAGTCCGGTCAAGGCTCCACGCACCCTCAAATCCTTTGCGGTGAGCGATGGTTGACGTCAGCGGTCAGCCCCGGTTGCCGACCCCCTGACCGAAGGTGTCCACCACCTGCTCGGCCAGCTCCTCCGCCTTCTCCGCCGGCAGGTACCCGTCGACGATCATCTGCGCGAGCCCGTACACCAGCGCCTGCCCGGCCAGCCCCACCAGGGCCGGATCGCCGGGGCGCAGCCGGCCCGCCTCCTGGTCCGCGACGATGAACTCGATGAGCGCCTCGTCGATCCCGGAGAGCCGCTGCCGAAGCTCGGGCTGCCGGGAAGCCGTGAACACCCGCGAGCGGACCAGCTCGAACCGGTGCGGGTGGCGGATCGCGTACCGGATGAAACCGAGCCCGAGCGCCTTCATCGCCGGGCCCTCGCGCCGCTCGATCTCGGCGAGCTGCCACCGCTCGAAGTCGGCCAGCACCCGGTCCGCCACCTCCGTCAGCAGCGCCTGCCGGTCCGGGAAGTGCCGGAACGGCGCACCCGCCGACACCCCTGCCCGCCGTGCCACCTCGCGCATGGTGACCTTCGCCGGCCCCTCCTCGTCCAGCAGTGCGAACGCCGCCGCGACCAGCGCCTCGGGCAGGGCCCCGTGGTGATAACTGCCGCGCTCGGCAGGCCTCTCCGTCATGCCAGCTAGTGCTACCACAGCCCACCGGGGTGACCGGCGAGTACGCCGAAGGCGCGCGATGCCCGGCTCACCGCACCAGGAGGACGGGAGCCCGCTCGGACCGGCGCTGCCGCCGTACGCGGCGCCGCCGCTTCGGGCCGAGGAGGAGGAAGAGACTGTCCGTCCACGGCGGACACGGCGGGCACGGCGGATGGAGCGTCCCGCCTCCTTGCCGTGATCAACATATAGCGCACGGGGGGCCTTGCGGCAAGGCCCCGGTCATGCCGCAGAATCGCCGACCTGAGCACGAAGCAGTCGAAACGGGGAGTACTGGCATGCGCGTGGTGTTGTCGACGTACGGGGCGCGCGGGGGCGTCGAGCCGATGGTGGGGCTCGCGGTGCGGCTGCGGGAGCTGGGTGCGCAGGTGCGGGTGTGCGCGCCGCCGGACGAGGAGTTCGCGGAGCGACTGGCCGGGGTCGGCGTGGAGGCGGTGCCGACCGGCCGGCCGGTGCGCCCGCTGGTGACCACCGTGACGCCGGGTTCGGCGGAGGGTCTGGCGCAGCGCACGGCCGAGTTGATGGCCGCGCAGTTCGACACCGTCGCCGCGGTGGCGCAGGGAGGTGACGCACTGGTGGCGACCGGTCCGCTGCCGGCCACGGCCGGCGCGCGGTCGGTGGCCGAGAAGCTGGGCATCCGTTACGTGCACGCGAGTCACCAGCCGGTCAGCCTGCCGTCGCCGTACCGCCGGCCGCCCGCACGACGGGGGCAGCCGTTGCCCACGGACGCGACGGACAATCAGGCGCTGTGGGACGTGGACGCCCGGATCGCGAACACGATGTTCGGCGAGGAACTCAACGCCCAGCGGGCGTCGTTCGGCCTTCCGCCGGTCGACGGCGTCCGTGACTTCGCCTTCACCGACCGGCCGTGGCTGGCCACCGACCCGGTGCTGTCCCCGTGGCAGCCGACGGACCTCGGCGTGGTGCAGACCGGTGCCTGGGTCCTGCCGGACGAACGCCCGCTCCCCGCCGAGCTGGTGGAGTTCCTGGACGCCGGCGCGGCGCCGGTGTACGTGGGCTTCGGCAGCACCCCGGTGGGCGACCCGGAGGCCGTCGCCCGGGCGGCCGTCGAGGCGATCCGCGCCCAGGGCCGCCGGGTGGTCCTCGCCCGCGGCTGGGCCGGGCTTGCCCCGATCGACGACCGGGACGACTGCTTCGTCGTCGGCGAGGTCAACCAGCAGGCGCTGTTCCGCCGGTCGGCCGCCGTCGTGCACCACGGCAGCGCGGGCACCACGACGACCGCGACCCTGGCCGGGGTGCCGCAGGTGGTGGTGCCCTGGGGAATGGACCAGCCGTACTGGGCCGGCCGGGCGGCCGACCTGGGCGTCGGCGTGGCGCACGACGAGCAGGCCCCGACCACCGCGTCCCTGTCGGTCGCGCTCAGGGCGGCGCTGACCCCCGAGGCCCGCGCACGGGCGAGCGCCGTCGCCGGCACCGTCCGCACCGACGGGGCGGCGGTGGCCGCGAAGCTGCTGCTCGACGGGGAGGGCTGAGCGGGGCCGCCACCGCACGGAGGTACCGCGCGGGCCCGGCGGGATCAGGGAGTTGGCGACATCGCGTCCGACGCCTTGGTCATGGCGCACTTCTCGACGCTCTGCCAGAAGACATCGCCGAGCTGCTTCCAGATGGCTTCCGGGGAGCCCTTGAGCTCGGCGGTGAGGTCGTCGAAGGCGGTGATGGCGAAGGAGGGGGTCAGGGTGAGGTCGCCGACGTTCTCGCCGAGGAGGCTCGCCTGCCCGGTGAGCGTCAGGGCGACCGAGGCGCCCTCCGGGCCGGCGTCGAGCGTCAGGGCGCCGCCCAGGCTGATGTCGAGGATGTCGGGGATGCCCTTGGGCGCGGGGATGTCGAAGTCCAGTCGGACCTGTGCCGTCGCGTGCAGGCCGTCCTTCCCGAGCGTGCAGTCGAGGTGGCTGGTGAGGACCTTCAGATCCAGGTCGGCGTGGAAGGTGAAGCCGCTCGTCCCCAGGGTGGCGTCGAGCGAGGCCGAGACTCCCAGGATCGCGATCCTCCCGGAGATCGCGAAGACCTTCTCCGGGATCTTCGTCTTGAAGTCGGAGAGGTCCAGCAGGTACTGGGGCCCCCGGGTGCCGCCGGCGTCCGAGAGGGTGAGGACGCTGCCGATCGTCATCGGCTTCTCGACATCGCTCCTCACGTACAGGCCGGTGGCGCTGATCCTCACCTTGAAGCGCCAGGAGTTGTGGAAGTAGTCGATGTCGCCCTTGGCGTAGAAGCCCTGCTCCCACTGCTCCTTGGTGACGGGATTGGTCCAGCCGCCGGGGACGGTGACGACGCACAGGGCCAGCTCGTTGAGGACGATCTGCTTCAGGAAGTCCAGGATCGGGGGTGGCGTGCCGACGATGGCGACGACGTCGTGGAGGGAGACACCGTGACCGGCCGGGGTGTCGGTGGTCAGGGCGAAGGAGAAGGCGCTGACGTCCGGCGGCTCGACGCTGCCGTAGACGGCGAGTTCGAGGTGGGTGCTGCCCGCGACGGTGACGGCGCCGCCCCCGCCCAGGGAGAAGACGCCGCCCCCGTAGTCGACCCCCAGATAGAAGTCGTCGATGTCGAAGCCGTCGATGCCGAAGGCGTTCTTCCACGCGGGGTTGGTCCCCGCCCCGCCGCGGCGGACGGGTGCCGGGAGGTCGGCGACCCGGCGGACCGGCGCCCGGAGGTCGGCGTCGGGGGCCGGGGCGGGGAGGTAGTGGCCGGGGGCGTCCAGAGCGAGGACGAGGCGGTCCGCGGCGAGCGTCCCGGAGTTCGCGCCGGCCGCGCCCTGAAGGATGAGGGTGAGGCTGAGCTCCCACCCCGTGCCGCTCTTGGAGACGCTGCCCGCGCCGGTGAACTGCAGGGCGCCGTTCCCCGGGGCGGCGGAGGTGTCGAGCGAGCTGAGGTCGAGGACGAAGGTGGTGGCGAGGGTGATGCTCCAGGAGGCGGGCTTGATGGTCAGGCGCAGCTCGCCGAAGCCCTTCTGCATCGCGGCGGCGCCGATGGTGGCGGCGAACCAGGAGTTCTTGACCTGGGCGGCGAGCAGAGCGGTCAGGGTGATCCGGTCCGCGCCCGGGAACAACGTGTTGAGGAATCCCAGGTCGCCGGATTTGCTGAAGGTGATCTCGGTGAAGAAGGTGAGGCCCTTGTCCACGGTGGCGGGCAGGTTGGGCGGGGTCCTCGCCCCGTCGATGTGCTGGCCGTCGGCGGTGCTGACCGCCAGGCCGGACCGGCCGAAGGTGAGCGCGTCGAGGATGCCGAGGTCGGGCCAGCCCCCGACGTCCTTGGGCGACCACGTCCAGCCGTCCTGCCAGAGGGCGGCGGCGAACACGGTGCCGCTGCCCCCGGTGGCGGCCTTGCCGACCAGACCGAGGCCGGTGGCCCCGTCGAACTCGGCGGTGGTGTCGACGGCGAACTCGTAGCCGCCCCCGGTGTGCCGCTGGACGGTGACGGCCGGGACCTTGAGGGTGATCGCCGGCAACTGGTCCGGCAGGGTCAGGCCCACGTCGGCGGCGAGGTGGGCGAGGAGCTCGGTGAGCTGGATGTCCGGGAGGGTCGCGGCGAGCCGGAAGGTGGCGGGCGTCCACCACTCCGCGTGGAAGACGAGGGCCTGGGCGGAGCCACCGGTGGAGCCCTGAGCGGAGTCGGCGGTGATGGCAAGGGCTGAGTGACCGGTGGGGGCCAGGGAGGCGACGGCCGAGAGGTGCGCGCCGGTGACGGGCTTCTCGGGGTAGCCGTAGTGCCAGAACTCCGCGCCGACGGCGGTCAGCGTGAGGGTGGCCGCGCCGATGGGCACCGGGACGTTCGTCTCGACCTCGGCGGCCAGGGCGTAGCTGTGCTGGGCGGGCCGGACGGTGCCGTTGAAGCTGGTCAGCGTCATCCGGGGGACGGCGGACAGATCCGTGGTCGGCAGGAAGTGCCGGAGGACGTCGGTCAGTTCGACCTTGTCCCCGGGTGTGGAGGCGAGGGTGAACTCGCCGGGCGGGATCTCGGCGGTGGCGCTCAGGTGCACGCTGTCGGCGACCAGGAAGTCGGCCCGGGCGGTGACGGTGGCGGTCCGGGTGGGAAGCAGGGGTGTGGCGACGGTCAGGGTGGCGCCGGCGCCGGTGAGCGCGAGGTCGGGCTTGTCCAGGACGTGCCAGGAGAAGTCCGGTGTGGTGGCGAGGGTGACGCTGACGGCGGTCAGGGCCTTCGCGAGGCCGCCGGCCACCAGTTGGGTGGGGTCGATGGTGAGGTCGGCGGCGGAGAGCGTCACCTTCTCGCTCAGGCCCAGCTCCACCGCCTTGAGCTGCTCGACGGCCGTGCCGGTGCCCGGCCAGTCGGCGAGCAGTGCCGTCGGCACCAGGTCCGGGGGGAGGTCCTCGGCGGCGAGGACGAGGGGGCGCGGGGCGTCGGCGGCGGCGCGCAGGGTCAGCCGGAGGGTGTCGGAGACCGCGAGGACGGCGTCGAGACCGACGCCGTAGGCGGGCTTGCCGTGGCTGTCGGGGTGGGAGCCTGCCCAGAGGGCGAAGGCGGCTCCCAGGGTGGTGCCACTGTCCCGCGTGGTGGAGGACAGCCGGATGTCCGGCCCCGCTCCGGCGAGGCCCGGCCGAATCGGACCGGACAGGACCAGGTCGTCACCGGCTTCGGCCCGGAGCACGGTGGCAAAGTCCTGCAACACGGTGGGCATCTTCAGGGCGGCCGCGTCGAAGCTCAGCCCGGCCGGCAGCGCGGGGAGGTCGTGGTCGGCCTGACGCGGGACGGAGGTCAGCAGCAGCCGGGGCGCGGCGGCGAAGGCCAGGCCGTCGAGGGCGCTCGCGGCGGTCTGCGGGAACGAGGTGCCGAAGTGCCAGTCGGCGGTGAGCGGGAAGGGGAGGAACAGGGCCGGCGCCCCGTCGGCGGGGTCGACGGTGAACGCGAGGCCGGTGAGCGGGCGGTCGGCGACGCCGAGCCAGCTGAGGGTGCCGTCCACCTCAAGACCTGTGTCGGTGTCGCGCGCCTGGGCACTACGGACACTCAGTGTGCCGCCGAACCAGGTGGTGAGCAGGGTTCCGGCGGCCCCCGGACCGAGGTCGGCCGTGGTCAGGGTGAGGACCCCGCCGCCGAGGTGGGAGCGGATGATGGTGCGCAGCTCGGTGATGTCCATCGGCGGGGCCTCGGGTCCTGAACTCGGCGGGGTCTGGACGACGGTGGGTCTGAAACGACAGTGGGTCCGAACGACGGCGGGTCCGAACGACGCTGGGCAGGTCAGCTCGCGGACGGCGTGTCGAGCCGCTGGGCGATGGCCTCGCGGACCAGGCGGCTGACCTCGGGGCCGAGATCGGGCAGCTGCTTCTGCAGGGCCTCGTTCACCCGCTTCACGATCTGCTCCTTGATCTCGTCCCTCTTCAGCGCCTCGTTCGCGTACTCCTCGACCACCGGGTGCTCGCCGGTGCCGCCGGAGAGGTCGACGGTGATGGTCAGGCCCTGGTCCGGCACGGTGGCGATGAGGCCGTCGATCGTGATGGCGAGGTCGTCGAGTTCGGTGCCGGAGAACGACAGGTCGGTCGCGATGGTGACCTCGTCCGCCAGCACCGCGAAGTCGCCCGGCAGGTCCTTGTGGGTGCCCCAGTCGGCCGTGAGCTTTCCGCTGGCGTCCAGCGGCCGGGGGCGGCTCGTCAGGGTCGACAGCTTGAGCACGGCGCTGACGCGGCCGGCCGTGAGAGCGGCCAGCTCGGGCGGTGCCACGGTGTTGGAGCAGCCCCTGATCGAGAGGCCGGTGAAGGTGACGTTCTCCAGCGGCTTGAGCTCCGAGCTCAGGCTGATCTCCCCGATCACCACCTTGTCGACGGTGTACGGCTCGACGGTGGGCTTGGCCATGCCCGTGATGAGGGTCGGCGGGTAGAACGGCGACGTCTCGTCGGCGACGGCCGCGCGCAGCCGGTCGAACAGGTACTGGTCGACGGGGTTGTTACCGCTGGATCCGCCCTCGGCGACGGCGTGGGTCTTGAAGACCGCGTCGAGCGCCGCGCCGAGCCGCTCGGTGAGGGCGTCGGCGATCGCGGTGAGGGTGTCCTTGGTGTTGAGGGTCTCCTTGAGACTGTCGGTCAGGCGCGGCGCACTCTCGGGGTCGTCGAAGGCCTTCTCGGCGGCGTCGAGCCACGGCTTCTTGTAGACCTCCTTGGTGCTCTGGTCGATGGTCAGCTTCGAGCGGTCCAGGGTGTACACCGGCTGCGCGGCGCTCTCGCCGCGCGGGGTGAGGGATTCCAGGGTCACCTGGAGTCCGCGCTCACCACCACTGCCGGTGAGCTGGACGCGGAGGACCGCGTCGACGGCGAGGCCCTCGACGCCGAGGGCGAAGGTGCCGGTGCCGGTGACGGTGTCGACGGGCCACTTCACGTCCGGCAGGGTCTCCCGCACGGCGGTGACGGTCGTGGTGCCCTTGTCCATCACGCTGACGCTCTGGTCGAGTTGGTAGTGGCCCGCGACGGTGATCGTCTCGGGCAGCTTCGTGCCCTTGAAGCGGCCGAACAGGAGCGGAATCGTCAGACGGTAGCCGTCGGCGAGGGTGTCCACGCCCGTCAGCGGGCCGAGTTGGACGTTGTCGAGACCGGTGACGGTGATCGAGCGGGTCGTGACGACGGTCAGCGGCTTGTCCGGCGAGGGGCTGGGGACGAAGCGCTTGTTCAGCTCCTTGGTGCCGCCGATGTCCGGGACCATCGTGTGTCCGTCCGCGTCGTCCTCGACGAACTGCCACCACTGCTGGGCGATGTTGGTGGCGACGGTGGTGCCGTTCTTGAAGGCGCCCAGGTCCCACTCGTCGGCGGTGAGCGGGACGAGGCTGTGCCCGCCGATCTTCGTCCCCGCCAGGATCGCGGGCAGGTTGTGCGGGTTGTCCAGATCGTTCAGCCGCTTGCTCATGGTGGCTTCGATGAAGCGGACGAGGGACTCGCTCACGTGCTGTTTCCTTCGCTGTGGTGCGGGCGGCGGGCCGGGGTGGGGAGCGGAGGTGGCTCAGGGGGCCCGGTCGACGATGTGCAGGGCGATGTCGCCGAGCGCGGTGCGGTAGGCCGAGGCCGGGAACGGCCGCAGCCGTCGCCAGGCGTCCAGGGCCTGCGCGCGGGCCTCGGCGTACGCCGTGGCATAGCCCGCCGTGCCGCGGACGGCGGCCGCGCAGGCCCGCAGGCCGGCCTCGTCGCAGGGTTCGCCGCGGACGACCCGCGAGACGCGGTGGTCCGGGCCGAGTTCGGCCATGGCGTGGATGAGCGGCAGTGAGAAGCGCCCGCGGGCCAGGTCGATGCCCTGGGGCTTTCCGGAGGCCTCCTCGTCCTGGGCCAGGTCGAGGAGGTCGTCCATGACCTGAAAGGCGCGGCCCACCCGTCGGCCGTAGAAGCCGGCCCGGCGGGCGTCGGCGGCGGGCCCGCCGGCCAGGGTGACGCCGGCCTCGCAGGCGAGCCCGAACAGCACGGCGGTCTTGCGCTCGATGGTCTGCCAGTAGTGGGCGAGCAGCCGCGCGGTGTCCCAGCCGGGTTCGGCGGCGAGCTCGTCGAGCTCGCCGCAGCAGATCCGGAAGGCGGTGTCCAGGACGGCCTTGACGAGTTCGATGTCGCGCTGGGCGTCGATCTCCTCCACGAAGCCCCGGATGGCCTGGACGAACTGCATGTCGCCGATCAGTACGGCGGTCTGCGTCCCGCGCGCCGCGTTGACCGACGGCAGACCCCGGCGCAGCAGCGAGTCATCGACGATGTCGTCGTGGATGAGGGTGGCGATGTGGAGCATCTCCAGGCAGACGGCGCCGTTGACGGCCTTCTGCGGGAGCGGGCCGGAGCCGTGGACGAGCCGGGCACAGAGGAGGAGGAGCAGTGGGCGGATCTTCTTGCCGCGCTGGTAGAGCGCGTGTTCGGTGGCGCTGAGGTAGTCGGCCTGGGAGGCGAGGGCGGTGTCGAGGGCCTCGTGGTAGCGCGCGAGGTCCTCGGCCAGCGGGCCCTCCCAGAGCGCGGTGACGGGGTCGCGCAGTGCGCTCGGGTCGGGGGTCGGGGCCAGGAGCACGGGTCAGCCGGTTCCCGTCTGCAGGTCGGGGTGGCCGTAGGGGCCGGTACCGGTACGGGCGGCCACGGCCACTCGTTCGGCGAGGGCGTCGCGCAGCAGGGTGCGGATGAACTGCATGCCGGCGAGGCGTTCGCGGGCGGTGTCACCGGCCTCCCCCTGCCAGTCCTGGTCGTCGAGTTCGAGGTCCGGCTCGGGCGCCTGGACGGTGAGCCAGTCGAGGGCCTTGGCACCACCCCGGGTGGTGGTCTCGAAGGTGACGGTGGCGCCCTCGACGCGGGCCCGGCAGTCGCCCTGGTGGAGCGGCTGCCCGATGGCGGGTGCGGCGGCCGCGTCCGCCGCGAGGCAGGCGGCGCGGGCCCGCCGGATGTCGTGCAGGTCGGCCTCGGTCAGCCCGGGCGGGCAGGCGGACCCGCCTTCGGCGGCGATGCGTGCCAGGAAGGCGTCGGGGTCCCTGAACGGCGCCGGATCGAAGGGGGTGACGGCCGGGGTGGCGGCGGCCTGCTTGACGGCGGCGCGGACGGCGGCGGCGGTCATCGGCGTGACGGTGGTCCGGTCGTTGTGGGTGTCGTCCTTGATGCGCTTGCCGAAGTCCCCGGCTGCTCCGGCCGCCGCCTGGTACTGCGCTTTCTTCGGGTCCTGGTCTTCCAGCCGCTCCGCCATGTGCACGAGGGCTTCCTGCATGGTGAGCTGCTGGGTGATCGCGTTCTCGTTGTAGCTGACCTGCTTCGGTGCAGGGTCGGGGTTCGCGTACGTCTTCGCCTGGTCGTTGACCGGCCCCTGGTCGGTGTGGACCGCCTGGTGGGTGTCGGCGGCCATGGCTTCCGTCCCACCGTTGCTCTGCCAGACCGAGTCGACGCGGCCGCTGTCGAACACGTCGGCGTACGACTCGTTGTGCTCGTAGAACTTGGCGACGAGCTGGTAGCCGTTCTCCCCGCTCTCCAGGAGCTTCTCGCGTTCGGCCCTGGCCGTGTCGAGCCGCTCCTTCTTGACATCGGGCGAGGCGGACGGGGGTTGGGGCAGTCCCGGCGAGGCGGGACGGGTGGACAGCGGGGTGAGGTCACCGGCACTGTCGAGTCGGCTGCCCGGGTCGGGGCGGACGTCCAACGAGTACCGGCCGGTCAACACCAGTGGCGCCAGCCGGTACGAGGTCCGCGTCCGGCCCCCGCCGAGCTCCTCCACGGCGGCCTCGCCGGGCTCGCCCTCGGCGGTGACGCCGAGGGCGCCGAGCCGCAGGCTCAGGGTGCCGGCGGGTGCGAACGGGTGCCCCTCGGGCAGGGGGACGGTGCTGGCGAGCGGATAGCCGGGGCTGTCGGGCAGGAACAGCACACCCGGTCCGGGGTCGGTCATGGCAGGTGGTTCCTTCATGGGGAGCGGAGACCGTCGCGGCGGGATGGGCAGGTCGGGTGGCGTCAGACGATGTGGACGTCGGCCTTCACCAGCAGCATCCCCGCGAAGTCGTCGATGCCGCGGGGCGTGGCGCGGGCGGTGACCTGGGTGCTGCCGGCCTGGAAGGTGTAGTCGAGGCCGGTGCCGAGGGAGATGGTCCGCTCCTGGCCCACCCACTTGTCGTGCGCCCACTTCCAGGCGTCGCCCTGGCAGTGGGCGTCCAGGTATTCGGCGACGAACAGGTCGGTGATGTCCGGCGGCCAGTACCAGCGGAACCCCGAGATGTCGGTGACCGTGTAGTGGAGGTCCGTCGCGGTGATGTCGGTGATCTCCGCGGTCGCGGTGGCGCCCGGAGGCTCCATCACCATGTTGAGGTGACGACCGTTGAGGAAGAAGTCGAGTTTCGGCACCTCCACCGCGAGGGACGCGGTCCGCGGGTCGTCCCCGAGCGCGATCCCGCGCGGCACGACCACGTACTCCACATGCACCTCACGGCCCTGCACGGTCGTCGTGTAGCCGATCTCCCGGCCCCAGTCGACCTCCTTGGTGAACATCACCGCGACATCGAGGAAGTCGCCGGCGAGGTTGCGGCCGATGAGGATCCACAGGTCGTCGGTCGGGTAGGAACCCTGACCGGCCGCCGCGCCGGCCGGCCGCTCCTCGCCGGGCGAGACGTGGGCCTCGGCGGTGAGCACCAGGTGCGTGCTCGTCGTCTCGACCGCGTAGTCGGTGAACGAGATCCGGGTGCCGAACGGCTCGATCGTCGGGATGGTGATGCCACTGACGGCGCCCGCGGCCACCTGGAGGACCTTGGGCAGCAGTTCCTCGACGGCCTCCTGATCCCATTCGCTCAGGCCGGAGGTGTCCGTGCGCACGGCGAGCGGGACCGCACCGATCGTCCCGCCGGACGTCGAGATCTGGAGATACACCTCGACGTCCTTCCCGTCGATGATGTTCCTGCTGCTCGTACCGACGTGGGCACTGGTGTTGACGAGAGTGAGCCGCAGGACGCCTTCGTCCGGCATAGGCGCCGCCGGGGGTGTGTTTCCCTTGGCGTCGGTCGCGCTGTCCCAGCTCTTCTTGTCAGGCGCTCCGATGTCGACGGTCGGCGCCCCGGCGACGTCCCAGACGACGGTGTCCTCACCACGTCCCTCTTCGCCCTTGAACAGGGCGGGATATTTCGCGTGCAGTTCTTCGAGCACCCCGTTCAGCGCCCGGGCGTTCATTCCGACAGCGAGCCAGCTCATCGGACTGCCTTTCAGAGATGGTGCGGTTCAGGTGATGTCGATGTCGCCGGCGGCCAGGAGAGAGCCGTTGAAGGCGCTCAGGTCCAGGTCGCCCTTGGCACTCGCGTGGATGTCCTGGCCCTCGACGGTGAAGGAGAAGCCCAGGTTCTTCCCCAGATCGAAGCTGTGCTCCCGGCCGACGACGTTGTCCGTGATCCAGCTGTTGAGCGTCTTCGCGAAGGCGGGTGCGCAGAGCGCGATGAAGCTGGCGATGCTCCCGTAGATCGGGACGCCCCCGCCCACCGGATCGAGGGTGATCTTCAGCGAGGGGACGTCGGTGATCTTCCCCTTCACCTGGGTCGCGCTGACGCCGGTGAGCTGTGCCTTGATTCCGACCGGATCCGGGTCCTGTTTGATGGTGAAGAGAAACACGATGTTCCTTCCCTTCCACTCCCCTTCGGGAGTGGCCCCGTCACGACATCGCGTCCGATGCCTTCTTCGCCGAACAGTTCGGCAGGATCGGCGACTTGAGATCGACGCCGTACGAGAATGCGAGATCCGCGCTCGCCTTGAGGTCCGTCGCGCTCAGCGTGAGGTTCTTGTAGGAGTCGAGGCCGTAGGTGATCGTCGCCACCCAGGGCCCCTCCGCTTTGCTGAACGGCTTCGGCGGCGAGCTCTTCTCCTTCGCGATCTGGTCGTCCAGGACGGCTCCCAGCACCTTCTCCACAAGGCCGGTACTCAGCAGCACCCACAGGTCCTTGGTGGTGGTGGGCCAGGTGTCGCCCGCGCCTGCGTCAGCCGCCCCGGAGCCGGACGGCGACGTGAGGAGCGCCGTGACCACCACATGGGTACCGGTCGTGAGCGCCGTGTCGCCGACCAGCGCGATCTTCGTACCGAACAGCTCCTCGGTGGGGATCGAGAATCCCGGCAGCGAACCCTCGGCCAGCGCCGCGGCCTTGACCAGGAACTCCTCCACGGGCTCCTTGTCCCACTCGGACAGGCCGGACAGGTCGGTGCGGACGGCCGAGATCTTCACCGCGACCTTCCCTCCGGCCACGGACAGGGAGCCGTAGAGCAGCACGTCCTTCTGATCGATCAGGTTCCTGGTGACGGTGCCGACCCTGGCGTCGGTCTTGGTCAGGGTGATCTGGAACCCGCCGTCGGCGGGCTTGTCCACCTTGGGCGGGCAGTTGCCCTTGAGGTCCGTCGCCTTCGCCCAGTCCTCGTCGGCGGGCGACTGTGCGACGACCTTCGGCGGTGCGGTCACGTCCCAGACCACGTGCTGCTCCCCGGCTCCCTCCTCGCCCTTGAACAAGGCCCGGTGCGCGGTGTGCAGTTGCTTGATGGCGGCGTTCAGAGCATCGGAGCTCATGCCGACGGCGAGATCGAAGCCTGAAGTGGACACGGGAGGGCGACCTTCCGATCAGGAGGGGCAGCCGGGCGCCTGACCGAGAAGGCGGGCCACGGCTTTGTTCGGACCCTAACGATCCGATCCGGCCCGGCGCGAGCCCCAACTGGCCCCTTCAGCCTAAAGACTGAAGATCGCCCCCGAAGCTGACTCAGCCGCAGTCGGAGAGCCGCTGGAACTTCACGTAGTGGTCAGGGCTGTACCAGGTGATCGGGGCCTGACCGTCGGCCGTGGCACGCACCAGTCGCGCCTGGCCACGGTACTTCGGGTCGGGGATCGTCGAGTAGGCCTTGACGTCGTATTCGTGGAACAGGCCCGGCCAGCCGGCCCACAGCGGCGTGCCGCTCCCCCGGTACCCGCTGAAGATGGCACCACCCCGGTACCAGACCTCCTTCCAGCTCCCCACCGTGTCGTTGCGCCACGTGTACCCGCCGGTGGTGGGCCACCCCGCCAACGCCCAGTTCGCACAAGCGGGCTGGACCAGGTACCGGTCACCGGCCGGCAGGTCCGCGACCGGCCGGGGAGTCTGGTCCCACGGCACCTCCTGGCTCTCGGGGACCGCCGAGGCCGGCGTGGCGCACAGCGCCACCAGCACCCCGACGAGCACTCCGCCCACCAACCGCCGCATCCCGCCGCGCATTCGTTCCACCACAGCCACCCTCCCGCCGCGGTCCGGGAGTCCGACAGGCACACCCCGGCGCCACCGCGCGTCCGTCCATCGGCTCGAAGCCCGGCACCCGGCGGGCGAGTTCGCCAACCGCCGGGTGCCCGGGTCACGCCGGCGGCTTCCGACGAGCCCCGGCACGGCCCGGACGCTACCGCACGTACCCGCACCAACTCCCGCCGCCACACCGCGGGCTACGAGCAGACAGCCGCTAGGCACAACTGCGCCCGGGCTTCGAGCGAAGCCCGGGCGCAGTCGCGGGTGGCCGCAGGGCTACCAGGCGTAGTCCTCCGGGGCCGGCTGGTGGCCGGGGAAGATCTCGTCGAGGCGGTCGAGGGTCTTCTGGTCGAGCTTGAGGTCGACCGCGGCGACGGCGGCGTCGAGGTGGGCGAGGGTACGGGGGCCGACGATGGGGGCGGTGACGGCGGGGCGGGTGAGCAGCCAGGCGAGGGCGAGGTCGGCCGGGTCGGCACCGAGTTCGGCCGCGAAGTCCTCGTAGGCCTGGATGCGCTCGCGGTTGGCCGCCAGGATCTCGCTCGCGTGACCCATGGCGCCGCGGACGGCCGCGCCCTCGTTCAGCTTGCGCAGGACGCCACCGAGCAGGCCGCTGCGCAGCGGCGACCACGGCAGCAGGCCGAGGCCGAAGTGCTGGAGGGCAGGGATGACCTCCAGCTCGATCGTGCGGTCGATCAGGTTGTAGAGGGACTGCTCACTGACCAGGCCGAGGAAGTGCCGGGAGCGGGCGGCCTCCTGGGCCAGGGCGATGTGCCAGCCGGCGAAGTTGCTGGACCCGACATAGATGATCTTGCCCTGGGCGACCAGGACCTCCATCGCCTGCCAGATCTCCTCCCAGGGCGTGTCCCGGTCGATGTGGTGCATCTGGTACAGGTCGATGTGGTCGGTGTTCAGGCGGCGCAGGCTGTCCTCGACGGCGCGGCGGATGGCGAGGGCGGAGAGCCGGCCCTCGTTGGGCCAGTCGCCCATCGGGGCGTACGCCTTGGTGGCGAGCACCGTGCGCTCGCGGCGACCGCCGCCCTGGGCGAACCATCTGCCGATGATCTCCTCGGTGCGGCCCTTCAGGTTGCCCTCGTCGTCACGGCCGTAGGCGTTGGCGGTGTCGAAGAAGTTGATGCCCCGCTCGTGGGCGGTGTCCATGATCTGGTGGGCGTCGGACTCCGCGGTGTGCGGGCCGAAGTTCATGGTGCCCAGGCAGAGTCGGGAGACGGTCAGGCCGGTACGGCCGAGATGGGTGAACTCCATGGTGCCCACCCTCTGCCGCACCGGCCCGGGTGTCCAGCACATTCCACCGACCGGACCCCGAATGTGCCGGCCGACCCGGCGGGGGCGCCGGGTTCACCGCCCGTGGGTGGCGAACTTCCGTACCGCGAGCGGCCCGCAGAGCGCCAGCAGCACCGCGCACCAGAGCAGGGTGGCGGGCACCGCGTGCTGCATGGGCCAGGCCGGGCCGGGCGCGGACGGGTTGCCGAACAGCTCGCGGCAGGCCTGCACGACGGCGCTGACCGGATTCCAGTCGGCGATCGTCCGCAGCCAGCCGGGCATGCCGCCGGTGGGCACGTACGCGTTGGTCACCATCGCCAGCGGAAAGAGGACGACGGCGAGTTGGCCGGCCGTCTCCTCCTTGCCGACGGCCAGCCCGACGAGCGTGCCGACCCAGGTCATCACGAAGCGGAACAGCAGCAGGAGCGCGAAGGCCTCGGCGGCGTCGGCGGATCCGCCCCTGACCCGCCAGCCGGCCGCCAGGCCGACGACGGCCACCAGCGCCAGCACGACGGTACTGACCAACAGGTCCGCCAGGGTCTGGCCGAGCAGCAGGCCGGTACGCGAGAGCGGCATCGACCGCAGCCGGTCGGTCACCCCGCGCCCGACGTCGCGGGCGGCGCCGATCATGGTGGGCATCATGCCGTTGACGGCCACCATGGCGAACAGGCCGGGCATCAGGAACTCGCGGTAGTTCCCGCCGCCGGGCACCCGCATGGCACTGCCGAAGACGTAGCCGAAGACCACCACCATCACCACCGGCACCGCCAGCGAGGCCGCCACGATGCCCGGCGAGCGGCGGTAGGAGAGCAGCACGCGGAGCATCGCGGACCAGGTGTCGCGGACCAGCCGGCCCGGGCCGGAGAGCACGGGAGGGGCCACGTACCCGGCGGCCATCAGGCGGCCTTCCCCAGCTCGTCGGCCCCATCGGCCGTGTCCGCCCCACCCGCAGCGCCGCCGGTCAGTGCCAGGAACACGTCGTCCAGCGACGGCGGGCGCAGCGCGACGTCCCGGGCCACCACACCCACCGCGTCCAACTCCCGCACCAGCCCGGGCAGCAGCACCTCCACACCCGGCCGGGTGACCACGGTGACGGTGCGCTCGGCGTGGTCCGCCACCACGTCACCGTTCTTGGCCAGCGCGGCCAGCACCACGGCGGCGGAGCCGAGCCGGCCTGCGTCGGCCGACTCGGCGAGCGTGACCGAGATCCGGGTGCCGATCGCCGCCTTGAGCCGTTGCGGCGGTCCGGTGGCGATCGCGGCACCGTGGTCGACGACCACGATGTCGTCGGCCAGCCGGTCGGCCTCCTCCAGGTACTGGGTGGTGAGCAGGACGGTCGTCCCGCCGCCGGCCAGCTCCTTGACCGTGGCCCAGATGCCCTGCCGGCTGCGCGGGTCGAGGCCGGTGGTCGGCTCGTCGAGGAAGAGCAGGGGCGGGCTGGTGACCAGGCTGGCGGTCAGGTCGAGCCGGCGCCGCATACCGCCGGAGTAGGTGCGGACCAGGCGGTCGCCGGCTTCGGCGAGGCCGTGGCGTTCGAGCAGTTCGTCCGCGCGGGCCCGGGCCGCCCGGGCGCCGAGGTGGTGCAGCCGCCCGAGCAGCCGGAGGTTGTCGCGGCCGGTGAGGCCCTCGTCGACGGCGGCGTGCTGCCCGGCCAGCCCGATGCTGCGCCGCACGGCCTCGGCGTCGCGGACCACGTCGTACCCGGCGACCCGGGCGGTGCCGCGGTCGGGGGCGACCAGGGTGGCGAGGACCCGGACGGCGGTGGTCTTGCCGGCCCCGTTCGGGCCGAGCAGGCCGCAGACGGTGCCCGCCGGGACGGTGAGGTCGAGGCCGCGCAGGGCCTCGGTGGTTCCGAATCGCTTCGCCACGCCCGCCATCTCGACGGCGGGCCGGCTGGTGTCCGGCATGGCTCTGCCCCTCTCTAGGTACAGCGTACGTAGAAGCGCTTGCGCTCGCATCGTACTACGTACGCCGTACGTATCTAAGATGGGTAACCGAGGTGATCTTCCAGTGCCGTCCGACAAGCCCCCCGCCAACCCCGCGCCCGCGCCGCCCGAGGCCCCCGAGCTGATCTGGCTGCGCCCCGAGCGCACCGGCCGCGGCCCCAGGCCGGCCCACAGCCGGGCCTCGATCGCCGCCGCGGCGATCGCCATCGCCGACGCGGAGGGGCTGGACGCGGCCTCCATGCGGCGCGTGGCGGCCGCGCTCGGCGCCGGGACGATGTCGCTCTACAACTACGTCCCGAAGAAGGAGCACCTGCTCGACCTGATGCTCGACGCCGCCGCCGCCGAGTACGAGTTCGCCGCCATCGCCCCCACCGGGGACTGCCGCGAGGACCTGCGCCGGCTCGGCCACCAGCAGCTCGCCATCATGCGCCGGCACCCGTGGCTGCCCACCCTGGTGATCGCGCGCCCGGGCATCGGCCCGAACGCCCTGCGCTACACCGACCACTTCCTCGCCGTCACCGAGCCGAGCGGCCTGGACGGCGCCGCGCGGATGGAGGGCATGGCGCTACTCAACGGGTTCGTCTGCCAGTACGCGCAGTACGAGCGGACGGCCGCCTCGGGCGCCAAGTGGCAGGGCGAGCTGGTGGGTTACCTCACCCGGGCCGCGACGAGCGGCGCATACCCGCACCTGGCCGCGGCGTTCGCGACGACCGGACCGCCCGCCGACCCGGACGCCGTCTTCGACCGCTCACTGCACCGGGTGATCACGGCCATGCTGACGCCGGTGCCGCAGTCCTGACGATCGGTCGGCGACCGTGGTGACCACCACCATCCGTGCCACCCGCGCGACGCGGAGAAGGCCGCGCGGCGTGAGCATTGCCGTGATCACCCGGTGACGTTCTCCGGTCGCGTTGTCCGAGCGCGTTGTCCGAGTGCGTCGCCCGGGCTCAGTTGGCGCTCGGCTGGATCATCTTCCGGCCCGCGGTACTTCCGCCGTCCACGGTGACCGACGCACCCGTCATGTAGGGGAAGTCGTCGGACGCGAGCCCGAGCACGGCGCGCGCGATCTCCTCGGCCTCGGCCATCCGTTCGAGACCGTCGACGTTGAGCGGCCCCCATGCCTGCTTGTACGCGGCCCATCCCGCGTCCGGGATTCCCGGCGGGCGGACGAAGGGGGTGTCGGTGGTGCCGGGCAGCAGGGCGTTGAGGCGGATTCCCTTGGGCCCGTACGCGAGCGCCGCGGACTTCACGATGCCCTGCACCGCCCGCTTGCTCGCGGTGTAGGCGGCGCCGTTCGGCCGCGCCTGTTCGGCCGCCGACGACGAGGTGCAGATGATGACGCCGCGCTGAGCCCTGAGCATGTGCGGGATCTCGTACTTGATCGCGAGGAACACGCCTCGGGCGTTGGTCGCCTGGACGTCGTCCCACTCCTCGACGCTCATCTCGTGGGGCAGTTTGCCGCTGCCGATGCCGGCGTTGTTGAAGGCCACGTCGATGCCGCCGTAGCGGCTCGCGACCCGGTCCACGAAACTCTGCACCTGGGCCGCTATCCGGACATCGGCCTGGATGTACGTGGCTTCGCCGCCCGCGTCCCGAATCTCGCCTTCCACCTGGCGCCCCAAGTCGGCTCGCCTGCCGCAGAATCCGACATGGGCGCCCTCCTCGGCGAACGCCTTCGCCGCCGCCCTGCCGATACCCGAGGTGGCACCCGTGATGAGCACCGACTTCCCCTGGAAGCGGCCGGCCTTGGTGCGGGACTTCGACTGGGGGCCGACCGCGTGGGCGGTACTGCCGAAGGCCGCGCCCGCCAGGCCCAGGGCGGCAGCACCGACGAGGACGGACCGCCGCCCCGTGGCCGCGGACCTCGCATGCGTGTCGGTACTCGTACCCGGGTCCGTGTTCGTGTTCGCGTTCGTATCCATGACGAGCACACTGGCAGCCCGTCCCGGGCGCACGGCTCCGTCCTCGGGCCGGACCTCGCGGCCGGTGGGAGGAGTTGCCCTCCTCCCGTGGCAGGACCTCAGGAGCACGGGCGTCCGCCTATCGTGGGTCGCGTGAACCGATCTTGGATCGAGCTTGCGTTCGACAGGAGATTCGCCGGCATACGCGTCCTCGCGCTCGCCGGCCTGCTGATGGGCGACTTCCTGCTGTTGCGGCGGCCGTCCGGAGCGCAGGACTGGGGCCTGGCCGCGGCCGGGCTCGTGCTGTGCCTGGCCGCGGGCACGTGGACGTTCGGCGCGCTCCTGGCGCAGTCGGTCCTGCTCGTCGTCGCACACGCGCTGGGCGCGAGCACCGTCTCCGCGTTGAAGGTGCTGGCCGCCGTGACCCTCTTCGAGCTGGCGGTTCGCCGGCCCGGGCGTCGCCTGGCCGCCGGGACGGCGACCCTGGCGCTCGCCGTCGCCGTGAACCGTCTTGCGGACCTGCCCGGCGAACTCCTCCCGGTGCTCTACAAGATGGGCATCGTCGCAGGCCTGCCACTACTCCTGGGCTCGTACGTCCGGGCGACCCGCGACGCCGCGGTGCACGCCCGTCAGCACGCGGAACAGCAGGAACTCCGCGCCGAGCACCAGCTGTTGGCCGCCCGCGCGGCGGAGCGCACCACCATCGCGCGCGAGTTGCACGACCTCGTGGCCCACCACGTCTCCTCCATGGTGCTTCGCGTCGGTGTCGCCCGGCACGTCGTCGCCGCCACCGGCACCACCGACCCGCGGATCACCGAGGTCCTCGACGACCTCCACTCCAGCGCCGGCGCGGCACTGACCGATCTGCGCCGCCTGGTGACCGTCCTGCGCGCCCCGGACCGCACAGGTCCCGACACCGGCTCCCTCGTCTCGCCCGGGGCACTGCCGGCGGCGTTGGAGTCGGTGGTGGAACACAGCCGCCAGACCGGCCTGGCCGTCACCGCCTCCGTGGATCCCCGCGTCGCACGGCTCGACGCGGTACGCGGCCTCGCGGTCCTCCGCCTCGCCCAGGAGGGCCTGGCCAACGCGGCCAAGCACGGCGGGCCCGGCGCCCGCGCCGAGCTGGCCGTGCGGGTGGCCGACGACGCCGTCCACGTGACGATCCACGACGACGGGGCCGGAAGAACCCGGCCACCGGCCCCGGGCCCGTCCGGACACGGCTTGATCGGCATGCGCGAACGCGTGGACCTGCTCGGCGGCCGGCTGGATGCCGGCCCGGCAGCTCGGGGCTGGCGACTCACGGCCGAACTGCCCGCCCTCGCAGCCGACATGGAGCTCCAACAATGATCCGCACTCTCGTCGTCGACGACCAGCAGCTCGTCCGCATGGGGCTGCGCATGCTCTTCGAGCAGGCTCCGGACATCGAGATCCAGGGCGAGGCGGACAACGGAGCGGAGGCGGTACGACTGGCCGAACGCCTCACTCCCGACGTCGTCCTCATGGACCTGAGGATGCCCGGCATGGACGGCATCACGGCCACCCGCCGCATCCTGGCGGCGCGCCCCGCCACCCGGGTCGTCGCCCTCACCACCTTCGACGACGACGACCATCTGTATCCGGCGCTCGCGGCCGGAGCCTGCGGATTCCTCGTCAAGGACACCCCGCCCGCCGAACTCCTGGACGCCGTACACCGGGCCGCCAGAGGAGAGGCCCCCTTCAGCCGGGACATCCTCGACCGCCTCGTCGCCCGGGCTCTCCACGCCCGTTCCTCCGCCGACGCCCCTCCGGACCTCCCGGTACCGGCCATCACCCCGCGCGAGCGGGAGGTGCTCGGCCTGCTCGGCGTGGGCCTGTCCAACAAGGAGATCGCCGACCGGCTGCACCTCGGGGTCACCACGGTGAAGACGCACGTGGCGAGCCTGATGGCGAAGACGGGCCGGGACAACCGCATTCGTCTCGCCGTTCTCGCCGTCCTCACCGGCGTCACTCCGGACTGACGCCGGACCGACTCCGGACCGACCCGCCCCTGCTCCCGGAGAGCCGCCGCCCTCGAAAATCGCTCGTGCCCGGACCGCCCCCGCCGTACCGTTGCCCGGTCGATGATCTTGGCCGCACCGCGGCCGCGCACGGAGGAGCGGGACCGATGCAGCAGTACCAGGGGTGGGCCGACGAGCGGTTCGGGCCGGTCGCCGACGCTTTCGCCCGCAACTACGCCGACTTCCCCGAACTCGGCTCCGCCGTCACGGTGTTCGCCGGCGGCCGCAAGGTGGTCGAGCTCTGGGGCGGCACCGCGGACGAGCGCACCGGCCGCCCGTGGCAGGCCGACACCGTCGTCCCGGTCTTCTCCTGCGCCAAGGGCCTCGTCGCGATCTCCGTCCATCTCCTCGCGCAGCAGGGGCTGCTCGACCTCGACGCCCCGGTGAGCCGCTACTGGCCCGAGTTCGCCCGGCAGGGCGGGCAGCAGCACGCCAAGGAGGCGATCACCTGCCGGATGGTGCTCGGCCACCGGGCCGGCCTCCCGGCCCTGGACGCCGTGCTCTCCTTCGAGGAGATCGCCGCCTGGGCGCCCGTCGTCCACGCCGTCGAGGAGCAGCGGCCGCTCTGGGAGCCGGGCGCGACGTACGAGTACCACGGCCATGTCTTCGGCTTCCTGCTCGGCGAGGTGGTCCGCCGGATCACCGGCCTCACCCCGGGCACCTACTTCCGCCGGACGATCGGCGACCCGCTCGGCCTGTCCGCCTGGATCGGCCTGCCCGAGGCCGAACACGGCCGGCTGGCACGGCTGGTGGAGGCCGAGGGCCGCCGCCCGATGCCCGGCCCGGAGCATCTGCTGACCCGCATCGTGACGATGAACGGCGCGCTCGTCTTCCCCGGGCTGGACGAGCCGCACGGGTGGAACGACCCGGCGCTGCACGCCGTCGAGCTGCCGGGGGCGGGCGCCGTCGCCTCCGCGACCGGTCTGGCCGGGCTGTACGCGGCCGCCGTCACCGGCATCGAGGACGGCTCGGGCGGGCGGAGCGAACGGCTGCTCTCCCCGGCGACCGTCACCGACGCCGTCCGCGAACTCTCCTCCGGCGCGGGCTTCCTGGGCTTCGACCTGGGTGCCCGTTGGGGCTCGGGCGTGCTGCTCCCCTCGCCGTCGTTCCGGCCGATGCTCGGCGCCCGCAGCTTCGGCAACGACGGCGCGGGCGGCCAGTTCGCCTTCGGCGACGACGAGTTCGGCATCGGCTTCGCCTACACGGCGAACCGCATGATCGGTCACGGCGACGCCCGGGCCGATCGCCTGGTCGAGGCCGTCCGCGCGAGCCTCGGCGGCTGACGCGTCCGGCCGGCCCGCGCGGGCCCCGGCGCACGAGGGGGCCGCGCGGCCGCTCCGGCACGCCCTCTTTCGGCATGACGCGTCCATGACTAGAGTCCCGGACACACGCCGTCGAACCCCCGGGAGCCCATGATGCGAAGAAGACCGAGCCCCGCCCGCACCGACAGCCCCGCCGACACCTCCGCCGGCACTTCCGACACCGACACCTCCGACACCGCCGCCTGACGCCGGGCACCCTTCCGGGGCTTTCGTCCGCCCCCCGGTTCCCGATCGGGCGGGCCCGCCGGGGGGTTAGCCCCACCCGAGCCCGGGCGGGTAGCAGGATCGTCCCGCGTGATCACTCCCGGACATGCTGGGACCAGCACACACCGCTGGTTTCCCGACGATCCCCAGGAGTTGGCCCGTGCGTGAGCAGGCAGCGCAGAAGTTCCGTTCTTCCGACCGGCGGCAGGGCGGCGGTCGGCACAGGGTCGCGCAGGCCGCAGCCGCCGTGGCCGTGGGCGTCCTGACGGCGGGTCTCCTGGCGACGCCCGCGGCGTCCGCCGCCCCCGGGCCGGACAACGTCCAGCGGGGCCTGACCGCACTGCTGCAGTCGGACGGCGCACCCGGTGCACTGGCGAGCGTCCAGGACCGGCACGGCCGCACCCGCACCTACACGGCCGGGGTCGGCGACCTGACCACCGGCTCCGCGGTACCCGACGACGGGCAGGTCCGGATCGGCAGCAACACCAAGGCGTTCACGGCCACGGTCGTGCTGCAGTTGGTCGCCGAGCGGAGGATCGACCTCGACGCCACGGTCGACGACTACCTGCCGGGCCTCGTCCGGGGCGAGGGGATCGACGGACGCCGCATCTTCGTCCGCCAGCTCCTCCAGCACACCAGCGGACTGCCCAACTACAGCAACTACCTCGACGACGACGTCCGGTACTACGACCCGCACGAGCTGGTCGACATCGCCCTCCGGCACGAGGCCGAGTTCGAGCCGGGGAAGGGCTGGGCGTACAGCAACACGAACTACGTGCTGGCCGGCCTGATCGTCCAGAAGGTCACGAGCCGGCCGCTCGCCACCGAGATCGACCGGCGCATCATCAAGCCGCTCGGGCTGCGCCACACCTACTTCCCCGCCCCCGGTGACGCGACCATCCGGGAGGCCCACCCCCACGGCTACTACCGGGACGCGGCGGGCGGGCTGGTCGACATCACGGAGATGGACCCGTCCTGGAGCTGGGCGGCGGGTCAGCTGATCTCCACCGACTCCGACCTGAACCGTTTCTACAGCGCGCTCCTCAAGCCCGGCCGCCTCCTCCCGCCGGCCCAGCTCGCCCAGATGCGCACCACCGTCCCCGCCGAGAAGACCTTCGGCCCCGGCGCCGGCTACGGACTGGGGCTGGTGAGCATGCCGCTGCCGTGCGGCCCCGGCGTCTACTGGGGCCACGGCGGCAGCTTCCCCGGGTTCGAGACCCGGGGCGGCGCCACCGACGACGGCCGCGCCGTCAATGTGGCGGTGACCGTCCAGCTGTCCGACCAGGCGTCCAGGTCGCGCGTCGACGACGTCGTGCGCACGGCCCTGTGCCGCTGAGCCGCGCCTTCCGCGGGGCGGGGCCGCCCGTCACCCCGGGCCGTCACCCCGTCCGCCGGGCCGTCACCCCAGGAAGCCGGCCGCGGCCGCCACGAACCGCTCGGCGTCGTCGATCCACGGGTAGTGGCCCGCGCCCGGCTGCACGACGAGGTCGGCAGCGGGGAACAGTCCGCCGAACTCGGCCACCGAGCTCGGCGGGCTGTTCAGGTCGAACTCCCCGGTGAGCAGCAGGACCGGCGACGCGCAGGCGGCGAGCGCCGCACGGGTCACCGCCGGGTCGAAGGCGCCCTCGGCGCCGAACAGCGCGACGGCCTCGCGGTTGGTCGGCCGGCTCGCCGCATGGTGCTCCTGCGCCGCCGCGTCCCACCGGCCGTGGAAGAACGGGTCGACGGCCTCCCAGTCGGTGCCGGTGCCCGCGGTGATCGCCTCCAGTGCGGCGAACGCGGCCGGGAACCACGGCTCGCCGCTGCGCAGTCGTGCGATGTCGCGGCGCGTCTCCCCGCTGATCTCGATGCCGACGGCGCGGGTGCCGGGGCCGACCAGGAGCAGCTTGCCGACGTGCCCCGGGTGGCGGGCGGCGTACTGCGTCGCGATGTTGGCGCCGGCCGAGTGGCCGAGCAGGTCCGTGCGGTCGAGCCCGAGGTGGCGGCGCAGGGCCTCGACGTCGTCGACGAGGCGGTCGCAGCGGTAGGAGCCCGGGTCCTGCGGGATCGCGGACCGGCCGGTGCCGCGAAGGTCCGGGACGATCAGCCGGCGGTGGGCCGACAGGCCGCCGAGATCGCCGAGGTAGCGGGAGTCCGCGGGGCCGCCGGGGATGCAGAGGAGCGGTTCGCCGTCCCCGTGGACGCGGTAGGCGAGCTGGGTGCCGTCAGGTGCGGTGAAAGTGGGCATGGCAGGGATCATGGCACTCATAACCCGGTTATACAACCCGGTTATAGTCGGCGCCTCCCAGGGTGTATAACCGAGTCATGGCAGGCCACGAGAGCACCCACCCGACCTACGAGACGCTGACCGAGGACCAGGCCGAGCGGATCATCGCCGGCATGAACGAGGTCATCCGCGCGGGCGAGGAGATGCGGAGCCTGCGCACCGAGATGATCCAGGTGCTCGCCGGCCTGGGCTGGAACCAGAGCAGGATCGCCCGGCTCACCGAACTGAGCCAGCCCGCCGTCTCCAAGCAGATGGCGAAGCACGGGAGCGGCGAGCACCGGCCCCCGCTGGACGTCTCGCTCGACCAGTACGACCCGCCCTGGCTCGAAGGACGCCTGTGGGGCCTCGCCGAGGAGGTCTCCGAGGCCCTCGACGGCGCCGCCCACTGCACCGGCCACCTCGCCGCCCTCGCCCGGGGGCGCAAGCGCTTCACCCCTCGGGGCGTCGACGAGCTGCGGCGCCTGCTCGAAGCGGACCTGCGGGTGCACCGGGCGCAGCTGCCCGGCAGCCACCAGAAGGCCTATGACGCGATCAGTCGCGCGCTCGACGTCCCGCCGAAGTCCGCCGACGCCCGTACCACCGCCGTGTCGGCCTCGGTCCGCCGCACCCTCGCCCACCAGGTCCAGCGCGACCGGCTGCGAGGGGACGACACCGAGACTCCCCGGCGGAATTGACCCACGAGATCCGGTTGGAAGTGCACCAGTGGGCAGGCCACTGACGCTCCTAGGCTCGTCCGCATGACACCCGTCCAGATCCCCCAGCGCATGAACCTCGCCACCGCCGCCCCCAAGGTGTTCAAGGCCGTCCTGGCCCTGGACGCCGCCGCCCGCGCGGGCCTCGACCCGGTGCTGGTCGAGCTCGTACAGATCCGCGCCTCGCAGATCAACCACTGCGCCTACTGCATCGACCACCACATCGGGGACGCCCGGAAGGCGGGCGAGAGCGAGAAGCGCATCCACCAGCTGAGCGCCTGGGAGGACTCCAGCCTCTACACGGCCGAGGAGCGCGCGGCCCTCGCCCTCACCGAGGCCGTGACCCTGCTCCCGCAGGGTGTCTGCGACGCGGTGTACGACGAGGCGGCCGCACACTTCGGCGAGAAGGAGCTGGCCCAGCTGATCGCGCTGATCTTCACCGTCAACGCCTGGAACCGGATGAACGTCTCCACCCGTAGGACCCCGGGCACGGCGTAGCCGTGACGCCCGCTCGACAAAACCGGTGGCGGGCGGGCCGGCCCGGACCCTAGGGTTCGATCATGTCCTCCGTCATGCACAACTGGCAGTCCCCGCGGTTCCGTTCGGTGCCCCGACCTGGGTGCTGATCCGACCGCTCGTCGGCACCTGGTCATCCGCGCACTGTTCACCGTTCGCCTCAGGATGACGAGGAATTCCTTCCATGCGCACCATCTCCGACCCCACCTTCGTGTTCGTTCCCGGTGGGTCCAGCAACGCCCGGGCCTGGGGGCCACTGCAGAACGAGCTGGCCCTGCGCGGGCTCCGCTCGTACGCCGTCGACCTGCCCGGTCACGGCGACCGCGCCGACCACCCGGCCGCCTACTACCGGCAGCCGCAGGACCTCGCGGCACTGGCCGCCGCCCCCTCCCCGATGCGCGGACTCACCCTGCAGGACAACGTGCGCCACGTGGTGGACGTCCTGCACCGGCTCGCCGCATCGGGGCCGCTGATCCTGGCGGGCAACAGCTTCGGCGGCCTGACCGTCAGCGCCGTCGCCAACGCCGTGCCCGAACTCCTCGACCGCGTCGTCTACGTCTCCGCGCTCTGCCTGAGCGACCGGGCGATGCTCACCGAGAAGTGGGACGTCGTCGACGACAACCTGCTGGACGCCGCGGTGGCGCGGATCGCCGTGCCCGGTGCGGGGATCCCGGGGGTGGCCCGACTGAACTGGCGTGGCGCGCACGCCGATCCCGACCTGTTCGCCCAGCTCAAGGCCGCCGTCATGGCGGACTCCACCGACCACCAGTACCGGATGCTGCTGGACTCCCTGGACCCGGACGAGAACTACGCGGTGCTGGAGGAGGGCGCGCTGGTCCGGGCCGAGACCTGGGGCGGCGTCCCGCACACCTTCGTACGCCTCTCCGAGGACATGGGCATTCCCCCGGCCGTCCAGGACTACATGATCCGCAAGGCGGACGAGCTGACCCCGGCGAACCCCTTCGAGGTGCACACCCTGGCCGCGTCGCACGTCGGGTACTTCAGCCGCCCGGAGATCTTCGCGGACCTGTTGGCCGACCTGGTCTGACCCGCCCGCGCCTCCTCCCCCACCCCCGAGTCGGCCCCCGGCCTTCTGGCCCGCCGGCCTTCTCGGTGGGTGGGTCCCGCGCGGGCGATCACCCTCCAGGGGGCGTGCACCTGCCGGTTCGCGCCCCCTGCGTGCGCCTCACCCCAGGATGCGCGGCAGGGTGACCCGCACCCATTCCTCCGGCTGCGACAGATGCGGAGCGTGACCGGCACCCGCGTACAGGTGCCGCTCCGCCTTCGGCAGCGCGAGATCGATCATGTCCAGCACCTCGCCGTACATCGGCGCATTGTCGTCGCTCTGCGTGAGCAGCGCGGGTTCGGTGTAGCGGGCGAGTGCGGTCAGGTCGAGGTCCAGCGCGTCCGGGTCCCGCAGCTCGTCCAGGTACGTCGGCGCGTTGCGGATGTAGGTGTGCCGGATCGGCGCGGGCAGTTGCGCCCACGCCCCCGGCCCGAAGGCGAGCGACTCCACGAAGAGCTCCGCCGCGGCCGCCGACTCCGCCTGCTCCAGCAGCTCCCGCACGGCGGCGATCCGGCCGGCGAAGGCCGTGGCGATCGGCCGCAGGTCGGGGTCGGCCAGCAGCATCGACGTCCCCGGCGGCTCGTGCACGGCCAGGCCGCGCAGCAGGTCCGGGCGAGCGGCGGCGAGGCGCAGCGCGACCAGCGAACCGTAGGAGTCCCCGCAGACGAAGGCGGGGCCGAGGGCGAGCCCCTGGATCAGTCCGGCCAGGTCGGCGGCGTCCTCGTAGACCGAGCCCTGGGTGAGCAGGTCGTCGCTCCGACTGTGCCCGCGCCGGTCGTAGGTGACGACGGCGGCCTGCTCGGCCAGTCCGGGCACCACCCGCGCCCAGCTGTCGGCGTCGCTCCAGGACCCGTGGACCAGCACCACGCTCGGCCCGGACCCCCGGGCCTCGTAGTACAGCGACACCCCGTTCACCTGTATCTCGGCCATCGCGAGCCTCCCGACCTCGGCCGTGCTCCAGCCCCTCCCCACCCAGCCTGACACACCCGATCGGCCCCCGGTCGGATCAGCGGACCGAACACTCCCCGCTCCCAGTGCCCCAGCCAGGAGGCGGTGACGGAGGGCAGCCGCCGGCCCTGCGTGGACTCGTCGTAGGGCAGCACGGCGGTCGGCGCGAACCAGCCCTCACCGGGGTCGATCCGCAACCGGAGGACGCGCAGCGGACGACGGAGGGTGACGAAGAGCCGCAGGTCGGCGGCGGGGGCGGTGCTGGTACGTGGGTCACTCCCTCTCCTGGGACCGGCGGTCGAGCAGGGTGTCCGACCAGGTGATGCCCCGCATCACGGCGGCGGCGAGGGTCGTCCACCAGACGACCCGGGCGGTGGCGGGCTCGCCGGGGCCGACCAGGGCCGAGGCGAGGAAGGCGAGCCCGAGACTCAGCGCGAACACGACGGCCACGGCGGCGAGTTCGGCGGCGCCGGGGCGGTCGGCGGGGGGTTCGGCGATGGCCGGGGCCGGATGACCTTCGCGCGGGGCGTGATCACGTCCGGTGAGGATGCGACGGCGGTGCTTGGGACGGCGGCGGTGCTTGGCTCGGCAGCGCATGGTGCTCAATTCCTGAGGAGCGGTGGTGGGTTGGCATCGGCGAGCAGAACGCGCACCCAGACGCGCTTGCCCGCGCCGCGCCGTGCGACGACGCCGAAGTCGAAGGCCAGCTCCCGGACCAGTTCGATCCCGCGCCCGCCTTCGTTGAAGCGGCGCGGCCGGCGCTCCTGGAGCGGCAGGTCGAAGCGCGGGTCCCACACCTCCAGACGGCAGTCACCGCCGAACTCCTGGAGGTAGAGCCGGACTTCGCCGGAGCCCCGGCAGGCGTGGACCACGGCGTTGGTCACGAGTTCGGAGGTGATCAGGACCAGGTCGTCGACCCGCTCGCCCTGCCACCCCCACTCGGTGAGTCGCTGGCGGACCTGGCTACGGGCGGTCCGCACCGAGCTGGCGTGCTCGGTGAGGGCGGCTTCCCAGGTCTGGAGGACAGGTCTGCTCACAGTGGACATAGTTCGCCCCTTCGCATCCAGACGCCCCATCAGGAGCGTGTTCATGCGGTCACGTTGAGTGTGGAGGGTGGCGATTCGAAAAGGCAACCAGAACGCCTTAGAAAATCGGTGGATCTTGAAACGGCTTGAGTCTCGCGGTTCTCTCCGGCAAGACTGGTCGTCCACACCCGAGGGGAGGGGCCCCACTTGAGCAAGGACCTGTCCGCGATCAGGCAGATCAGGCTCGGCGACGAACTGCGCGCCCTACGGTTGGACCAGAACAAGAAACTCCTTCAGGTGACGAACGACCTGGAGGGGTGGAGCCCGGCCCGCCTCAGCAAGATGGAACGCGCCGAGCAGTCCGTCGGCCCCGCCGACCTGACTACGCTCCTGGACTACTACGGGGTCACCGGCGCGGATCGCGAGTACTTCGAGAACCTCCTCGGGAGCGGCCCACCCAAGCAGTGGTGGCGCAACCTCGACTACGCAGAGGCCATCACGCCGGCGTTCGCGGAGTACCTCGCGCTCGAAGCCGACGCCTCACACATGCAGAACTACTTCCCTTCAGGGTTCCCTGGGCTCATCCAGACCGAGGGCTACGCCAAGGAAATGATCGCCGCCGGAACCGACGCCCCGAACGAGGAGTTGGTCGAGGCCGGAGCGGAGGTTCGCATCCTCAGGCAGCGACGGCTGACCGAAGCGCCCGTGCTCACCTTCGAGGCCTACTTCGGCGAGGTCGCGCTGTTGGTGGCGGGGGATCAGAAGGTGCTGGTCGAACAGATCCGACACGCGATCATGGTCTCCGGACGCCCCAACATCACCTTGTGCATGGTCCCGCTGAGCGCCGGACGACAGGGCATCCTGAACTCGGGGATCACTCTCATGCGCTTCCCCGGCGAACCCGAAAATGGCTTCGTATTCGTCGAAGCCATCGGCGGTATGCTCCCCCGGAGAACGGGACGCGACGTACGGCGGGCCGAGCGGGCCTTCGCGCGGGTCAAGCGGTGCGCGCTGTCTCCGGAAGACACCATCACCGCCCTTGAGCGCAAGTTGGAAGAGCTGACGTGAGCGAGAAGCACAACCCGTACGACCACTCCCCTACAGACGCCACCTGGGTCAAGTCTCCGTTCTCCGGTGAAGGCAACGGCGACTGCGTGGTCATCGCCCGCTTCCCCAACGGCGACGTCTGGCTCGGCGACGACAAGGACCTCACCCGCCCCCACCTCGCCTTCGACCACGCCGAGTGGAGCGCCTTCGTGAAGGCCATCGAAGCCGGGTCCCCCAACTTCACCGCCTGACCAACAGGTGCAGGCCCTGCCCCACCCGGGCAGGGCCTGCCGCCGATAACCCGGTTGACCCGTGGTGAAGGATGAAGGCGTGATCTCCGAGGAACGCGCCGTCGAACTCGTCGAGTCCTTCCTGGCCGATGAGCAGTCGTCGTGGCCCTGGAAGGGGCCGGCCCCCGAGCGGGCCGTCTACTCGGTGGAGGAACACTCGGTCGGCTGGCTCGTCTTCTGGAACACGGCGGAGCACATCCGCGCCCGTGACGTGCGCGACCGCCCCGTCGGCAGCGGCGGCCACTACCTGGTGGACCGGCACGACGGGAGCATCCACCACGTCCCCGGCGCCTGGTGGTTGGACGAGGGCTGGGAGGAGCACTACCTCCTGCAGACCAAGGCCATCAGGCCGCCCGACCCCCTCGCCGCCGCCGTTCGCGCTCTCGTGCACTCCGCCGGGGTCGTGGCCGCGATGGGCCACCTGCGCAAGCGGGCCCCGCGGCTGAGCCTTCAGGAGGCAAAGGCCTACGTCGCATCCGTTCGGGACGGCGCCGAACCACCGGAGGAACTGGCGAGCCTCACCCGGAAAGAACCGCTACAACCGCCGTGGCCCGTCGAAACACTGACCGGCCCGGTCCAATAGCTCCGCCTGCCACCGCCGGTTCTCCGACGGTCCGCTCCCGTCCGCCACCGCCTCGCCGTGGCGGACCAGGTACAGGTAGCGGGTGGCCGTGGCCGTCATGCGCAGGTCCCTCCGTCGTTCACTCGGGATCCCGTCCTCCCGGGCGAACGACGCCGGCCATTCCCACCCCGGTTCCGGCCACGCTGTCGAGCACCCCGTGGTACCGGCCCACCGAACCCCCACCATCACGACCACCGCCCCGCCCGGGCCCCGGGTCGTTCCCTGAGGATCACTGGCCGCAGTCGGACTTCCGTCGCCGGCTGATCTTTTGGGGAAGACTCCCACGGTCCCAATACCCGTCCAGGCGCCGGAGCAAGGCTTCCGGATCACGGAAGAGCTCCTTGATCTGCTCACCGAATTCATCGGCGAGCGGATCTTCAGTCACCTGATTCCGGCCAGATCCCGCAAAGGCCGAATTATAGGCGTGACAGGTGGGACACCAGAGATAAATGATCCATGAAGGTTGCGACCGCCCCAGCTTCTCATGGTAGTAGATTCGCAGGCCGAGGTGGCCACAAGCTGGGCATGTCCGTTCCGTGGAAGGCAGCGTGCACTGCTCAAACAAAGCAGGACTGTGAGTTTGGTCGTATGGGCGGGCCATCAGCGACGGTTCCCCCCTTCCAGTTCGATGTGCATGTGGCGCTCCGGGGCAATCGTTCGGCGCGCCTACCCATCGCAGCAAAGCGCGGGGCATCACGTGAACTCGTACGGCACTTCGGCGCCACTCAGTCAGCGGCTCGCCATTTCTCCCGCTCTGCAACCGAAGAAAATCTGCAGAAGCCAGTTCGAGAGTCTACAATGATCGGCCAGCATCCGGGAACTTGGTCATCGAAATCCCGGGTGGCCAGAAATATCTTCGAGTTGTAGGGGAAGACGAAATAGTCCCCGACGGATCGCACGAAATCTGAGTCGAGGGCAAACTCCGGCTCTCCAGGAGCCAGCGAGCCGTCCAGAAGATTCTGTGCCAGCAGTCGAGCTTCGGATACTTCCATGGCCACCCGTTCCTTCCTCGAATGAGAACGCTCCGCCCTGCCCACTGGCCGTGCCCTACCGCTCCTCCAGTTTCTCGGCGAGCAACCGAGCGGCCTCGCTCGGATCACGCAAGCCAAGTGACTCGGGAACGGTCACCGCTGCGGCCCATTCGGGGACCAGTGATTCTCGGTCGTAATCGAAGGCCCGGCAGTCCTCGCACCACTCCCAACGGCGGCCCCGTCCAGCGATCCGCTCCTCCGGGGCAGAGCGCCTGGCAGGGCCGTCGATCGTGAACGCCATGAGGAGGGGTCCGCCACCGCACACCGGGCAGCCACCGTCGATGCTGGTTTCCTGTCGTTGCATCATCTGGTTGACAACTCCTCGCCACGCGCTGTAGTACCCCGAGAAAACACTCGCCCATTCGGTCATTTCTACAGCCGTCCTTCGATGTTTACCTGGAGTCGATTTCCTTATACGAAAGGCGTTCCGTTACTTAATGAATCCCGCGCATCGTAGAATTCGGGCGCATCGGGCCCTACCTACTTGCCGCTTGCTAGGAGCTCGTATGCAATGGCGTTGGCGATGGCCGCCTCATCTTCGGCAAGATCCTTGAACCCAACCTGATGATATATCGACCTTCTCCCGGCCGCGCCACTCCGTACGTAATGCCACTATTTAGGGCGGCGCCGTAGATTACCTGACAGCCTTTCCGCTGCCGAGCAGTTGACGCCACAGTGGTCAGCGACGGCGGCCAGAACCGGGCTGGTGCGGTGCGAGAAAGGGGCCGCCCGCCATACCCCGACCCGTCTAGACCGGGAATCCGAAACCCTAGGGGCTGCAGTGAGAGAACGTCATCGCGCGAGTCAACGGGACATCACACAGCGAAGAGTCGGGGCGCCGCGCGAACTCACGCGGCGCCCCGAAAGATCTGTGGTCAGGCTGTTACTTCCGACCCCTCAACGACTGGGCGGCGAGGTAGAACCACCGGACGGGATTCAGGTACATGGTCCAGGAGATCCCCGTGGTGTCCGCGAACTCCTCCCAGAACCGGTCCTGCTCGGCCACTGTGGCGATCTTCCGAGCCGGCGCGGGACCGAACACGTACCGCAGGTCCCGCCTGCCTGCGGGTCGCCAGCGGTGGTTCAGGTAGACCATGTCGCCCCCTTGACTACTGGTCAGACCGGATGGGTGAGCGTTGATCCTTGCCCCGTTGCAGCACAGCAGAATCCCCCGCTCGTCAAGCGGAAGCCTGGCGGCCTTCAGCGCCTGAAAGAGGTCAATCCCGGCTCCCTCGAACCGCTCGCCCGACGGTGCTGTGATGACGACGGACCACGGGGACCCTACCGATGCATCGATCGTCCAATCCTCTGGCCTCCCGCTGACCTGTGCGGTGACGTTCTCTCTCACTGCGGCCCCCTATAGTCCGGATTTTCAATCACCTCGTGCAGTTTCTGCCCAGGTTTCCAGCGCACGGCACGCACGATGGTACTTGGGTCGATCTCCAAGAAGATGGCCTCCCCCTGAGAGCCGAATCCATATCTGAGGCGAACGCCGAAGGGCAAGGCCCGATTCATAGAAATCCCTGTGCCCGGACTGGCCTCCGCGGCCTGAGGACCTGGTCCCTCAACTGGCTACGTCGGGGGCGAGTTCTCCAGGAACTTCGACAAGTACTTCGGCCACCCGTAGCGGAAAAGCCGGTGGGGCGGGGGGGGGTTACTACACCCCCGCCCCCCCGCCACCCCAAACACTAACTCAAATGAAGGGGCAGG
>NZ_JBHVWC010000006.1:140306-178804 GCF_042882445.1 Kitasatospora sp. NPDC058218
TCGGGGGGGTGATTTTACACATAAATTAAAAAAATTAATTGCCCCCCCCGTCCCTTAAACCGGGGGGGGGGGGGGCTTATATACCCCCCCCCGCCCCACCGGCCATCCCCTACTGCTCCTTCAGTTTCTCGGCGAGCAACCGAGCGGCCTCGCTCGGATCGCGCAGGCCGAGCGACTCGGGAACGGTCACCGCTGCGGCCCATTCGGGAACCAGCGATTCTCGGTCGTAATCGAAGGCCCGGCAGCTCTCGCACCACTCCCAACGGCGGCCCCGTCCGGCGATCCGCTCCCCCGGGGCGACGCGCCTGGCGGGGCCGTCGATCGTAAACGCCATGAGGAGAGGACCGCCACCGCACACCGGGCAGCCACCGTCGATGCTGGCTTCCTGTCGTTGCAGCGCCTGGTTGACGATTCCTCGCCACGCGCTGTAGTGGTCCGGGAAAACACTCACCCATTCGGTCATTCTTACAGCCGTCCTTCGATGTGTGCCTGGAGTCGATTTCCTGATGCGTAGGGCGTTCCGTCGCTGAACGAATCCTCCGTACCGTGGAATTCGGGTATATCGTCCCTTACCCACTTGCCATTGGCCAGGAGCTCCCGTGCATGGTTCAGCTCGTGTGCAATGGTGTTGGCGACGGTCGCCTCACCTTCAGCGAACGCCTTGAACCCAACCCTGATGATATATCCGCCATCTCCCTCTCTCGTCGTTCCATACGTGATGCCACTGTTTAGATCGGCGTCATAGATTACCTTGACGGTCTTTCCACTCCCGCGCAGGTTGATGCCATAGTGGTCAGCGACGGCGGCCAGGTACCCGTTGCGGTCCATGGCCGCTTCGTAGGGGTCCCAGCCTGTGGGCTTGAGCGGGGTGCCCTTGCCACCCCGAGACTTGCCACCCGTTCCGCTGCCTCCGGACGAGCCATTCCCTGACTTGTTCCGCGAGTCACCGGCGCCACTGCTCCCCTTGCCACTCCCGCCCTTACCCGAGTCGCTCCCACCCTTGGGGGTGGAGGTGCCCTTGCCCGGCTTGTCGGGGGTGGTGGGCTTGACCGGGTTAGTGGGGGAAGGGTTGGCGGGGGTGTGGGTGGGGAGGTCGTCGGCGGCCTTGGCGACGGAGCGCCATTCCTTGACGAGGCTCCGCACCGCGCGGAAGCCCTTGATCGCACCCTTCACGATGCCGCCGATACCGACGGCTATGCCCACGACGTCCCCGGTGAGGCGGCCCGCGCGGTAGGAGTCGGAGTTGGGGTCGATGTTGAACACGGTCGCGATCGGCGAGTCGTTGGTGTACTTCTCGTGCTGGTACGACGTGCAGCCGAACGGGTTGCCGAGACAGCCAATGTTGCGGGCGCCGTCGTAGAGGTCCATCCCGGTGTTGATCGTCGCGACCCAGGCGTCGCCGACGTAGGTGTCGACGACTCCCCCGACGTAGCTCCCTGCGGCGTTGGCCGCGCCCTTGGGGTCGTCGATGACCTTGTTGATGACGTTCGTGATGGTGCTGATCCAGCTGTACCCCATCGGGTCGCTGCCCGAGGTCGGGTTGTTGGCCCCGTAGGTGTAGCCGCCCATCTGGTTGGGGTCGCCGGCCTGGAAGATCGGGTCGACAGTGAGGAAGCGGCCGATGACGGGGTCGTAGTTGCGGACGCCGAGCAGGTTGAGCCCGCTGGTCGCGTCGACAGGCTTACCGAGATAGCCGTGATTGTCTGCCCAGGTGGTGGGCACGGGTCCACGGGGGTTGCCGTACGGGTCGAAGGCTCGCCTGGTGACGGCCCGCGTGGTTCCGTCGACCTGGAGGCTCGCCGTGCCCTGAGGGTTGGTCGGCTGGAAGGTCAGCCCACCGCCGGTGGCCCGGATGATGACGGTGCCGTCGGGGTTGGAGTAGTAGCGCCGGCCGGAGACGGTGGTACCGGTCTTGTCGAGCGTGAGCTGTTCGGAGCCGCCGAACAGGTAGAGGACGGTGCCGTCGGGCCCGCGCTGGATGAGCAGGTTGCCGCCGGCGTCGTACAGGTAGCTCGATATCCGGGTGACCCCGGCGCTCGGGGTGGTGACGGTGGCCGTGAGGCCTTCGGCGTTGTAGGCGAACGACTGGGTGGCGCCGGTCGACGGCGCGCCGCCGGCCGAGGTCCACTTCTGATTGGAGCCCTGGCTGCAGTCCCACAGTGCGACCCGCGTGCCCGGGGTCGTGCTGGCGTACGGGACATCGACGCAGAGGCCGGAAGCGACGTTGACCAGCGAGTCGTTCGGGCCGGGCCGCCATTCCTGGGCGGCGCTGCCGTCGCAGGTCCACAGCTCCAGCCGCCGGTCGCGTTCGGCGACGCCACCGACCGGGCGGATGCATTTGCCGATGACCTTCAATCTGCCGTCGGTGCCCAGGGTCCACTTCTGGCCGTCGCCCTCGTTGCAGGTGAACGAGAAGATCGCGGTGCCGTCAGCGGTCCAGCCGTGGTCGTCGTCCAGGCACAGCGGGGTGGCCGAGCCGGTGGCGATGCCGGAGGCGATCGAGCCGGTGCTGGTGGCGGAGCGCGAGACGGTGTTGCCGGCGCTGTCGTACTGCGGGGTCAGCGTGGAACTGTAGGACGGTCCGGTGGGCGCGTTCACCGTCGCCGGCCACTGCTGGTTGACGCCCTGGCTGCAGTCCCAGAGGGTCACCCGGGTGCCCGGAGTGCTGTTGGACCAGGGCACATCGATGCACAGGCCGGTGTCAGTGTGGACGAGGGCGCCGTTCGCACCCTGCTGCCACTTCTGGCCGGTGCTGCCGTCACACGTCCAGAGTTCGAGCGCGACGCCGCGGTCGCTGCCACCGTTGGCCGGGCGCAGGCACTTGCCGAGCGAGCGCATGGTGTCGTCGGCGTTCTTGGTCCACTTCTGGCCGCCACCCTCGTTGCAGGTGAACGAGAGGATGGCGGTGCCGTTGGCGGTCCTGTTGCCCTGGACGTCGAGGCACAGCGGGGTGCCGCCGGTCGGGATCGCGGAGACCAGCTTGCTGGTCGACGTCCCGGTGGCGGTGGTGACGGCGGTGACCGCGTTGGCCTTTGCAGCCGGGGTGCCGCCCTCGCCGGGGTAGCTGCTGGTCTGGATGACGTCCCGCGAGGTGTCGCCGGCTACGTCGTGCCGGACGTGCCGGGTGCGGTCGCCGAGGGTGTTGTACTGCCAGCTCTGCCAGTAGGGAGCGGGGCCACCGATGCTGGCCGGGTTGGGGTCGTCGTTGCTGCAGCGGGAGATCTGGCCGGCACCTGCTTTGGTGACGCCCCAGGTGTCCGTCCAGGCTTCGACGAGACGGTTCAGGCCGTCATAGCGGAAGCATTGAGAGTCGTAGGTCTGGTCCGGCCCGCCCGAGGACTGCAGTTCGGATACGGTGGTGAGGTTGCCTGCGTGGTCGTACCCGAAGGTGCTGTCAGAGAGCGGGTTGGCCGAGCTCTCCTGAAGCGCGACCCGGTGGTTGGTCAGCCGCCCGGTGGCGTCGTCGTAGACCTGCGAGGTGCGAAGGAGTTCGCCCCTCTCGCCGTAGGTGGAGCGGAGCAGTTGGCCCCGCGGGTTGTAGTTGGCCAGGGCCAGCAGCGGCGTGACATCGGTGCCGGTCTGGTAGAGCAGGCCCTGGAGGTTGTAGCCGTAGCCGACGGTCTCGTCGGGCAGACCCGCGTCCCCGTTGTACTTCGTGGCCGCGAGCAGGCCGACGTTGTCGGTGTAGGTGGAGGAGATTGTGTAGTCGCCCGCCAGCTTGCCCTCGGAGGCGGGGATCGTGGTGGTCGAACCGGTCGGCTGGTAGGCCGTGTTGTATCCGTTGACCTTCTGGACGTACTTGCTGCCGAACGCTCCGCCGTCGTAGCGGGTGGCGGAGGTGACGTAGCCCCTCTCCAGCGAGTCGTACTCGGTCGAGGTCAGCAGCTTGGAGGGGTCCGTGGTACTGGTGCCGCTGTACTTGGCGGTCTGCCGACCGAGGTCGTCGTAGGTGAAGGACAGGGACTGGCCGCGCCCGTCCGTTACGGTCGCCGGCCGGCCCAGGTCGTCGTAGAGGGTGGTGGCCGTGCCGCTGTCCGGGTCGGTCTTCGAGATCGGCTGGCCGCGGAGGTTGTACTCGTAGGACCAGGTGTTGCCGACGTTGTCCTTGACCGTGGCGACCTGGCCGCCGGGCTCGTAGGTGTACCTGGTGGTGACGTCACCGATCGTGCCCCCGGCATGGATCACCGAGGACGTGGTCTGCCCGATGGCGTCGGTGTAGACGGTACTGGGCGAGGCGCCCTGCGGCGGGGTCCGGTCGGTCCGGTCCGCGCCCGGATACGCCACGGTGGACTGCCACAGCAGGCTCGCCTTGGAGTACTGCTGCTGCGAGATCGGACGGCCGAGGCCGTCGTAGACCGTCACGTACTCGGCGGGAAGGGTGTTCTCGGTCTCCCGGAAGGGTGTGGAGTTCGGTGCGGTGGTCGGGTCGGACCAGGTCGGGATGCTGATGACCGGCCAACCGTGGCTGTCGTACCGGGTGGAGGAGACCAGTCGGCCGCTACTGTCGTCGGCCGGTGTGGTCTGGCTCTGCCGAGGACGCAGGAGTCCGTCGTAGATGGTGACGGCGACGTCGTAGGTCTCGTTCTCCCGCAGCGTCCGGGTCGTGACGCTGGAGGCGTTCGGCTTTGTGCCGGTGCCGTGGATCGCGTACTCGAACTTCCGGTCGGCGCTCTTGCCGTCGGCCTTGCTGCGGCCGGGCAGCCAGACCTGGGTGAGGCGGCCGAGCGCATCGTAAGTGGAGTCGGTGATCCGTCCGTTGACGTCGACGGCCCGGGTGATCAGCCCTCGGGACGGGGAGAGGGTGCTCGTTGCCTTCCAGCCGAGCGGGTTGGTCGTCGACACCTCGGTCGGCAGGGTGCCGCCGGCCGGGGTGTAGCTGGTGGTGGTGAGCTTGCCGGCGGTGTCCAATCGGCTGGTCACCCGGCCGTACCCGTCGACGCTCTCGGCTTCGAGGGTCTGGAAGACCGGCTGCCCGGAGCCGTCGTAGGACTTGACCGACTGGGTGGCGGTGACCAGGCCCAGCGTGACGCCGTTCTGCCCGAGGCGTCCGTGGTCACCGGGGCTGGTGACGCTGCCGTTGCCGTCGTAGACGAACCGCTTGTGGCTGAGAGTATTGGTGCTGGTGGCGGCGGCGCAGGGCCCGGCGATGCTGACGATCTCGCTAGGGGCGAGGATCATCGTCGGGTTGGCCGCCGGCGCCGGTGCGTAGGTGGTGGTGGTGCAGGTCTCCTGGGCGGGGACCGTGACGTCACCCTTGTCGTTGACCTTCCACGGGCGGCCGAGGTCGTCGAACTCGGTGGTGGTCCGGGTGGTCCGCCAGGTCACCCCGTCGGAGAGCAGCGACATGGCGCGGCTGCCGGTGGTCTTCGCCTTGCGGGCGACCAGGTCGGGCAGCGTGGACAGAGTGGGAGGATTCTCCCCGGGCGCGGGCTTCTTGGACGTCCAGGCGGTGCGGGTCCGCTTCACGGTCTCCACCGTGGCGGGGACGTCCGGGAGGGACTTGGCGATCACCGATCCGCCGTCAGCGGTGCTGTAGGTGGAGTTCTCCAGCGGCATTCCGGCGAGCCACGGGCTGTCCGGTATCCGCTCGCCGAGCGAGTTCCTGATGTCGGCAGCGGGCCGGGTGGTGGTGGCGGAGGTGTAGTCGCCGTCCATTCCTTGCAGGTAGGCGGTGACGCTCTTGGTCACCGGGTCCGGCGCCGTACCGGATGTGGTGGTCACGGTGCGGAAGCCGCGGAAGTCGTTCCAGGTGCGGTACTGGTCATCCGTCAGGTCCGAGTCGTCCCGGTGCCAGGCGGCGGGGCCGTAGGCGTACTCGACGACCTGGGCCGGGGAGGCGGCGTTGGTGATGTCGTTGACGGTGACCTTGGAGACCAGGGTCTTGTTGAACCAGTCCGCGATGGGCTTGGCGGCGCCGGGGGTGTTCCAGTAAACGGGGAAGCACGCCTTGGTGTTGTCCGCGGCCGAGGCCGGCATGGTGCCGCTGACCCGGGAGCACTCAGGGTCACGGTAGGTGACGGCGACGTACGTGCCACTCTCGGTCTGGATGCCGGTGATCCGGGGCCGGTACAGCGCCGGCGCCGCCGGGTTGGAGCCATCGACGCGGTTGTCGAACTCCTTGCCGGTGAAGACCACTGGGTCCAGGGGGGCCTCGCCGCTGCCGCCCGCGGTGGTGTCCAGCCCGGTGTGCCTGACCTCGGAGAGCCACATCACGGACTGCACGGCGCCGGCGTTCTTCGGGTCGCCCGAGGCGCCGGTGACCGGATCGATGCTGCCGCCCGCATCCGAGAACAGGTGCTTCAGCGCGTACCGGTCGACGCCGTGCCAGCCCGAAGCGGTGCGGATCTCGGTGGTGATCTTCGAAAGGCGCTTGGTGGACCAGAAGGTCGGTGAGCCGATCTTGCAGACGTTGGAGCCGCTACCGCTGGTGGTCCAGTTCGACTGGCAGGCCAGGTCGTACGGCACATCCGGCCAGTTGGTGGCGGTGGAGGCGTTGAGGTTCTCGGGTCGGCAGGTGGCGTCGGAGACGACGCAGCGCTCGGCCGTGTCGAAGACGGCCCGGGCCGAGGGCTCACGACCTGCCTTGGCGTCGTCGAGCTTGTAGCCGTAGGAGACCTTGGCCAGGGTCCCGCCGCGGGTGTAGGACGCCAGCTGGCCAGTGCCGCCGCTCTGGACGGCCTGGCCGTAGCCCCGGTTGTAGTAGTTGGTCTCGGAGGCCCAGTCGAAGCGCTGCAGGTTGCCGTTCGGGTCGACGACGAAGTCGAGGTTGAACCGGTAGCCGACCTGGTCGGGTTCGCACAGCGAGTTCTTGCCCATGGCAGCGCTGTAGCAGGGGTCGCCGTTGTTGGGGTGGTAGACGGGCGCGCCCCAGGCGCTGTTGGTGGGGCTGTCGGTCGTGGTGCCGGGCGCATGGTTGAGGCCGAAGTAGTAGGCGGTGCCGTCGGCCGTGGTGACCTTGAAGTACTCGCCCTGCCACAGGCCGTTCGAGGCGCCGGTAAGGCGCTCGATCTTGGTGCCGTCGTCGCTCTGCAGGTGGTACACGCCGTTGGCATCGCGCACCAGTTCACCGGTGCGCGAGCCGAGGGCCAAGGTGGCGTTCCAACCCGCCCAGCACTGGTCGGCGGAGTCCTCGACGCCGACGTTCTTGCACGCCTTGTACGAGCGCTCGACGAAGCCCGGGCTGTAGGACCAGCCGTCACCGATCCAGGAGGCTTGGGAGTTGCGTGCTGAGGTCTGTCCGTCGACGGCCTGTGAGTTGTAAGACAGTCCAACCTGGGGAA
Source organism: Kitasatospora sp. NPDC058218 (assembly GCF_042882445.1). Classification (NCBI taxonomy): domain Bacteria; kingdom Bacillati; phylum Actinomycetota; class Actinomycetes; order Kitasatosporales; family Streptomycetaceae; genus Kitasatospora; species Kitasatospora sp. NPDC058218. The sequence goes on from NZ_JBHVWC010000006.1 coordinate 147,587, forward strand.
CGGGACCGGCGAGCGACGGGGGCATGGCGACCGGGTAGCCGTAGGTGAACGCCCCGGCTCCGCTCTGGGCCCAGGCACCGGAGGACGACAGCGAGGTCGCGTTGTACGACCCCTGTGAACCCTCCGTGCCGGAGACCGCCGCCAGTACCACTGGGGAGGAGGCCGGGGAGGCCTGTTCCGACGACGGCGCGAACGACGTCGCGCTCCTGGCAGCCTCGGTTCCTGAACCGGTATCCGCGCCAGAGGCCGGCAGGGTCACCGTTCCGGTGATCTTCCCGGCGCCCGGGTCATTGGTGTACTCGACCGGTGTCTGGATTCGGCAGGAGTCGATCTGCGGCGTCGTCAGAGCACAAGCCGGCATGGCCACCAGCCGCAGCCGGGACGACCAGCCGCCGCCGTAGGCCTGAGCGACCGAGCCGTAATCGAGGCTTACCGAGACGTTGCCCGGCTCGGTGCGGCCGTCGCCGCGGGCGAGGCCGACCAGCAGGCCGTCTACGCCGGCAGCCTGGGTTTTCGCCCGATCGGCGACCTTCACGTCGACCGAGGACGGCGTATTGGCGGCGGTGCCCGCGCTGCCGGGGATGGGTCCCAAGAGAACTGGCGTGGCGCCGGCCCGTACCTTGTCCGGGTCACCGGCGGAGCCCGGCGAGGCCGCCCACTTGCGGTCCGGCTCGGCAGCGCCGAGCCGGACCGTGGCCGAGGCCGCTCCGGGCCACTGTGCCGGCGAGGGCTTGTAGGCCGCCAGGTTTCGGGCGCCCGGCTGTGCGGGCTCCGAAGGGCGGCCGGGCCCGTCGGCGTTGCTGCCCGATACCCGGGGCAGCGTGGGCAGCGGCTGCTCCGACCGCCCGGCATCATCGTTCCGGTAACCGCCGACGATTTCAGCGCCCGCCATCGGAGCCATGAGGGACATCGCCACGGTCAGGGCGGCCACCGAGGCGACCTTGTTTCGTCGACGACCCCCACCGGCGGCGTACACAAACCAGCGCAATCGAGTGCGCACTGCCAACCCCCACAGAAGAACAGTTCTTGAACGAGCCGGGTCAATCGACGGCTCCTGCGGCCACAGAGCCAGGGCCGCCGAAACCGTATTGCCAGGCATGCGAACCGCACAATAGCCTGCCCGGTGCCTGGTTGGCCGGATGATTTTCAGGCCGTCTGCGACTGGGCGCTCATCCAGTGGCGTCAAGCCCCTGACCTGCCTGAAAGACCGCCGCGTGAGCTTGCGCACGTGCATTCATGACGGCAGTTCAGATCTTTCTGAAAGGGATGGTCCATGGGGAAACCCATCCGATTCAGTCGAATTCGGACAGGCAGCCTGACGACTCGTCTGGCCGTGATATCCGCGCTCGGTGGACTCGTTCTCGGAAGCGTCGTGCCGGCATTTGCCGATGACCGTCCGTTCGCGGTGAAACCTGGTCAAACCACCCGCCCCGGAGCGCTTCCGACCCCCGACCCCGGAGGTTCGGTCCAGGCCGGCCGACTCAGGGCCAAGATCACCGGAAACCCCGTCACCATTGACGAGCTCACCACCGAGAGTTCGCTGACCGTCGCCGAGCCGGACGGCCGGATTACTGTCACCAGCCACCTGCAGGCCGCCCGGGTCAAGAAGGGCGGCGCCTGGACGCCGGTGGACGCCGCACTGGCCAGGAACCCCGACGGCAGTTGGTCGCCGAAGGCGACCCCGTCCGGCGTGACCCTGTCCGGCGGTGGTAGGAGGCCGCTGACCACGCTCACCGACAAGGACGGCCGTAGCCTCGCGCTCTCTCTGCCGTTCGATCTGCCCGAACCGGTCGTGACCGGGGCCGGCGCGCGGTACGCGGCCGTGCTGCCCGGAGTCGACCTCGACGTGACGGTCAGCGAGCAGGGCGCGGTCCGCGAGGTCCTGATCGTCCGCGACGCCCAGGCCGCGGCCAACCCCGAGCTGAAGGCGCTGCGGTTGGGCACCGCGGCCACGAACCTCACGGTCGAGGTCGACGGCATGGGCAACCTCGCCGCCAAGGCCGGCGACGGCAGGGCGGCTTTCATCGCCCCCACCCCGGTGATGTGGGACTCCGCGACGGCTCCCGTTGCTCCCACCGGCTCCTCCGCTCCAGCAGCGTTCGCTCCGGGGCCCGCCCTCCGGGTGACTCCGACGACCGCTCTGATGTCGGCCCCGGACGACGCCGCCGAGGCCGCGGCCCATTCCACGGCGACCGACGCGCCGACCTCATCGTCGGCGGGGCCGGGCAACGGTGCCACGGTCCGGCCGATCGCTGTCAAGGCTGAGTCGGGCGCGGTCACCCTGACTCCCGACGCCGACCTGCTCGGCGGGGACGGCACCACCTGGCCCCTCTATATCGACCCCTCGTGGACGCCCACCGGGCCGATGGGCACCAACCACTATGCGCAGGTCATGGAAGGCTGCCCGAACGCCCCGCAGTTCGACGTGCCACAGACCAATGGCCAGGGCGTCGGCTACCAGCAGTACGTGTCCAACTGCTTCGGTCTGGAGCGCTCGTACTACGAGTTCAACACCAGCACGATGAACAACCGCATGGTCGTCAACGAGGCCAAGCTCCACCTGACTGAGACATACGCCGCCAACCACGATTGCAACGCGACCGCGACCGTGACGGCGAAGTGGATGCGCGAGGGCATCGACGGCAGCACCGACTGGAACCACCAACCGCAGAACGTCGAACAGGCCTTCAGTACCCAGACGCCCAACAGCGCGTACGGAAACTGTGGCTGGCGCCAGGTCGAGTTCGACGTCGCCGGCGCCCTGCGCACCGTCGCCCAGCAGCAGATCCCGCGCTGGACGATCGGCCTCTTCGGCAACGAGAGCAAGTCCTCGGGCAACCTCGGGTTCATGCGCTTCAACAACAACCCGTACGTTCAGGCGACCTACGACCTCCCGCCGAGCCAGCCCGACGCAAACTACACCGACCCTGACTCACAGAACCCCAACGGGGCGGCGTGCGGCGGCGGGCAGCCCGGCTGGATCGGCATGACGACCCTGGTCGGAGACAAGTCCAACATCACCCTCAACGCCTATGCCTCGACACCGATGCCGAACACCAACCTGGTCGTCGGCTTCCACGTCTGGGACAACATGACCGCCGACGCCAACGGCAACCCGGCGGACACGAGCTGGCCCGCCAGCCAGCCGATCGGACCATCGGCCTGGGGGCGCGCGAACATTGGCAGCCGCGTCTCGGACGGCCACCAGTACGGATGGAACGCCTGGGCGACCGACGGCCTGCTGAACGGGCCGGACTCCGCGTACTGCTACTTCAACGTCGACCAGACCCCGCCGTCGCTCGCCGAGTTCGAGATGTCGACGGCCTTCCCGCCACTGAGTAGCGGGCTCACCCCGACCGCCCACGCCGGCGACCAGCGCATCACGCTCAGGGCCAGCAGCAATGACCCCACACCGGGCGGCTGCACCCGCGGCTCGTGCATCAAGAGCGGTGTCCGCGGCTTCCAGTACGCGCTCGACGACAACATCCCTCCGGTCGGCGCCAAGTTCCTGCAGGCAGAGCCGGACGGCAACGGCACCGCTGTCGCGGACATTCCGGTGAACCTCAACCCGGACGACTGGGGTGTCCACACCCTGTTCGTCCGCGCGATCGACGGTGCGGGAAACACCCAGCAGGAGGCCGCCCGATACGACTTCTATGCACCGTGGAACCCGGCGACCAAGGTGATCCCCGGTGACCTGACCTCCGACGGCACGCCGGACTTCCTGACCCCGGCCTCCGACGGCACCCTGACGCTGGTCCCCGGCAACAGCGACTTCACCGCCAAACCCGGACTGGCCTCCACCATGGATCAGAGTCCGGAACACGACAGCTGGAACAACTACCTGGTGGCACACCGCGGTTCGCTGACCGAGGGCAGCCAGGACGACCTGATCGTCTATAACAAGGGCAGCCATAAACTCTACGGCTACTTCAACGACTCCACCCAAGTGCCGCCCGGTATCGCGGGGCACTTCAGCCGCCTCGCGATCTCCCCGATCGGCACGTCGTCGGCCTGCGCGCAGGGCATCGACGGGACCTGGAACCACCTGACCCAGATGGTCGCCACGGCGCCCAACGGCAACGTGGCGAAGCGCCCCGGCCTGATCACCGTGGAGAACGGCAGGCTGCGGTACTACCCGGGCACCCCGCTCGGCGGCTGCCTGCTCGGCACCGGAACCGACCTGGGCACCGGTGACTGGTCCGGCGTGACGCTGCTCGCCCCCGGCTCCGTGGGCGGCACCCCGGCCATGTGGGCGCGGGACGACCTCACAGGCGCGATCCACACCTATCCGCTGTCGTTCAACGCCCAGGGTGTGCCCACTGCGACAATCGCCGCGCCCGTCCACCGCCAACTCGCCTCTGGCTTGCCCAACCTGTGCGCGGACATCGATCACGCCTCGACCGCCAATGGCACCGCCATCCTCAACTGGACCTGCAACTCCGCGGCGGGCAACCAGACGTTCACACTCGGCACCGACGGTTCGCTGCATGTCCTGGGCAAGTGCGTGGACATCCCGTTCGGTACCCAGGACAACGACACCAAGGTGGAGCTCTGGGACTGCAACAACGGCGTCAATCAGCAGTGGGTGCCCGGGGCAACGGCCGGCTCGCTGCGCAATCCCAGCGCGGACCGCTGCCTGGCAGTGGAGGGCGGTGCGACCGGTGAGGGCGGCTACCTGGCTATCAGGACCTGCGAGGACGTGCTCGGCCAGAAGTGGGACGCCGGGATCGCGGCCGAGCGCACCGCCGCACAGGCGGTTCTCCCGCTGGGCCTGAGCGCCACCGCGTTCCCGAAGATCGACTCGCCCGGCGACGTCAACGGCGACGGCCACCCCGACCTGTTCGTGGTGGCTGCCGACGGCACGCTGACGGCGAACCCCGGCGTAGCCGCGGTGGACGGCCTCCCGCGTTTCGCCGCACCCGTCAGCCTGGGTGTCCCCAACCGGCCCGTCGGCTATCAGATCCGTTCCGCGTACGACGGTGGGAAGTGTGTCGACAGCATGGGCCCGGTCGCCGACGGCCGCCGCCCCGTCGTCTGGGACTGCTGGGCCGGGGTGAGTCAGAAGTTCACCTTCGTTTCGGACGGAACGGTGCGGGCCGGCTCGGCCTGCCTCACCGCTCCCGAGAGCGGCGCCGGGAACGGCTCCCCGGTCGCGATGTCCGAGTGCGTCGGGGCCCGCGGCCAGCAATGGGCGCTTCGCGCCGACGGCACGCTGTACAGCCCGGCCGCAGACCGCTGCCTGGAGATCCCCGGCTGGGCCACTGCCAACGGCACCGGTCTGGGCATCTGGTCCTGCCTCGGCAACTCGAACCGGCACTGGAGCCTCACCGTCAACCCCGCGGCATGAGTCTCACCCGCTCACCGCACCCGTGCCGGGTGGAGGTTCGTCCTCTGCCCGGTACGGGTGTGCCCGGCCTGATTTCACGTGGTGGACCGACCCTTCGACTGCCGTGCGTCTGGGAGGGGCCTGGTGTGGATCGCCATCTTCGAGCGGATGGCATTTCCGGCTTGAAACGCTCGCGGGCTGGTCGTCACCGCGATGGTCCGCGGTGACCTGTCCGGCCTGACCGGCTGGCTCGACCTGCGGCACGGGCCCGGAGCGTTCCGCCGCACCTTCCGCTCACCGGCCTACACGGGGGCCGACCCCGGCGAGTAGGCCGCCCTCGACTCCCCCGGCCGTCCGTCGTTGACCCGCTGACGGGCGGCCGGGCACCCGTTCCGGACGTCCCACCTGCTACCGGGGACGACCGCGCCCGGTTACCCGCACGGCCCACGTCCTGCCGTGCCGACGCCGGGTGACGGATCACCGGCCATCGGCCACAGGTCCGGACGGTGCAACTTCGGGCGCGCCCCCGAACCGGCTGGGGGTTTGCCCTGTTATGCGTGGGTGATGACCGTCAAGAACCGCGCACCCCGGGTGGGTGCCGCAGCCGTCGCCCTCGCCGCCGGGTCCGCCGCGACCGCCCTCCTCCTCGTCCCGATCGGCGGCACCGCCGCCGCCGCGCCCGGGGCGCTCGCCAGCGCCACCCTGGTCCAGCTCACCAATCAGGACGTGCAGGCGATCGGGATGGCGGCCTACAGCGGCGTCTACGGGACGGCCGAGTCCACCACGGTGCCGGACACCGACACGGCGGACTTCAGCAGCGACCCGGACGGCATGCTGTCACGGATCAGCATCGCGACCCAGACCACCCGGACCGCCACCGATCCCGCCAAGTACTACGCGCAGGCCCAACTCACCGACCTCACCGTCTGGTTCAACTCGACCCGGCTGGTGCACTTCGGGCCGGTCGAGGTGGGACAGGTGGCCACGCTCGACTCCTACGCCGAGTGCGTGCCCCCACCGGTCGGCCCCCTCGCCCTCGCCTACAACCGCACGGCCGGCGACCAGATCACCGTGCTCGGCCAGCCGGTCGGCCTGGGCGCGACCCACCTGCAGATCACCGGGACCGACCTGGGTGTGCCGACCGTGGGGGCGAGCACCCTCGACGTCACCGTCACCCGCCACCAGGACCCGGCGCTCCAGAGCGCCCAGTACACCGCCGAGGCGTGGCTCGACATCGAGGTGTCCGGCACGCTCAACAACCTCGCCGGGCAACAGGTCTACCAGGGCAAGATGACCTTCCTCCGGCTCGGCGAGGTCTCGGTGACCTGCACGGGCGCCAGCCCGACCCCGTCCCCCAGTCCAACCCCCAGTCCGACCCCGTCCCCCACTCCCACGCCGACCCGGTCGCCGACCCCAACCCCGTCCCCCACCCCGACCGCCTCTCCCACGCCGTCGCCCACCCCCTCCCCCAGCCCGTCGCCGACCCCGTCCCCCACCCCCACCGCCTCGGGTTCGCCCTCGCCCTCGCCGGTCCCGCTGCCCGACACCGGCTCCGGACCGGGCCTGCGCCGCCAAGCGGGCCTCGCCCTGGCCCTGGTCGGCATCGGCGCGGCCGCCGTCCTCATCGCCCGCCGCCGCCACTCGCCCCGCCCCTGAACCAACGCCTGAACCAACGCCTGACCGCTCCCGGGCCGGGCACCGCGCCGTCGCGGTGCCCGGCCCGGGGCGGTTCCGGCGGCTCACGGAGGCGGCCGCGGACGGGGCATCAGACCGTCAGCAGACTCCCGCCTCAAGGGTCCGCCGACGACAGCGACAGCACGGCGCGCCAGGCCGGCCCGGCCGCATTATTCCCGTCGCGCACCCGGGCCTCCCGTGGCACCCTCGTCCCTGCCGGAGCCCATGATCACGATGTCGGTCCGGCTCGCTAGACTCCCGGCTGCGCTGAGCTCCCGCAGCGGTCCATGGAAGTCAGTCAGGTACGTCCTGAGATGGGGGAAGAGATGAGCATGCTGCCGTCAGGCAGACGTGTGCGACTCCGACGGATACGAGCGGTCACCACCACGCCGGCCGTCCTGCTGTTCGCCGTGCTGGCCACGTTGATGGGCCAGATCAACCCGGCCGCCGCCGCGGTGAACCCGCCCGCGGCCACCTCGTCCGCGAGCGGGCCGGCGGCCGCGCCGACGACCACGCCGACCGCCGCACCGGGCGAGCCCGCCGGGCAGAGCCCGAGCACCACCGCGGAGCCGGTGCCCACCGCCGGCCCGACGGCCCCGGCACCGCCCGCGGTGGACCCGAAGGCCGCGCGCGACGCCGCCGTCCAAGCGCTCAAGGCGGCCGACCCGACCGGTCCCTGTCCGGCGTCGCTGACTCCCGGCACGGTCGCCACCTGCGCGATCGACCCGGACAAGACGGCCACCGTCACCTTCACGCTGGCGCAGCCCAAGGACGTGGTCTTCGTCCAGGCCGTCGCGGTCTACTCGCCGGTCTACCCGCAGCTGACCGCGCCGGACGGGACCGCCGTCAGCTGCGCCAACCTCTCCACCGTGCTGCGCTGCGCCACCGGCCAGGCGGGCACGTACACGCTGGCGGTCCGCAACGGCGACTTCCGGTCCAACGGCGTCTCGCTGTCCTACCTCCCGCTGCTCTCCGGCACCGGCTGCACCTCGGTGACCGCCGCCGACCGCAGGCTCGGCGCACGGAACGCCTTCTCCCGCACGCTGCCCCAGGGCTCCGCGGGCGACTGCTACACGCTGGACCTCGCCGCCGGCGACACGCTGCGGACGTACGTCTCCGGTCTGCCCAACGAGCAGCTCTTCGACGCCACCGGCACCGAGCTGTGCGCGCACAGCTTCGGCGACCCGGTCGTCTGCAAGCTCGCCGGCCCGGCACCGTTCCGGGTCCTGGTGCAGCGCACGTGGGGCGATTCGGTGGCCTACAACCTCGCCGTGGAGCGACTCGCCCCGGCCGAGGGCTGCCTGACGGTCGAACCGCAGGCGTTCGGGTCCGCCCCGGACCTCACCTCGACGGTGCGCTGCCGCCTCCTCCACGTCACCACGGCCGGCAAGTACTCCTTCGCGCCGGTCACGGCCGACGGCACCACCCTGTCCGGCGAGCTGTACACGGCCGACGGCGTCCGGCTCACCGGCGACTGCTACCAGGGCGTCGGCTGCGACCTGACACCCGGAACCTACACCTGGGCACTTGAGGCCCGGACGTTCGAGAACCCGGCGTTCGGCATGGTGTTCCGCTCGGACAGCGAGACCCGGGGCTGCACCGCCGGCAAGGACGACGGACTGGTCTCCGGCGCGGCCGCGGGTACCTTCGGCGCGCGCGGCCGGGCGGACTGCCTGACCCTGCCGACGGCCACCGGGACCGGCGTCTACCTGCTCAACCGGCCGCCGACGACGGACGGGTACGCCACCGCCGCCGTCTTCGACGCGGCCGGCGCCAAGCAGTGCGTCAACGAGGGCTACCCGTCGGCGATCTGCCGGCTGACCGGTACCGCGCCGTTCCGCGTGGTGCTGACCGGCGTGCCGGGCCAGGCCTACCAGTTGGTGGTTCACCGGACCGGTGACACGGCCGGCTGCCTGGCCTGGCCGCAGAGCCCCTACGACGGCAGCTGGGGCGCGGAGTTCACGCTCACCGCGACCGTGAAGCAGGCCTGCCTGGGCCTGCCGGCCGACCGGCACTCCACCGCCGAGCAGTTCGACTACACCAACACCGCCAACCGGGTCAACGCCTCGGTGCAGGTGGTGGATCCGCAGGGCACCGTGGTCTGCTCCACCGGCAGCAGCTCGGCCTTCAACTGCCGGTTCACCCCCGGTGTGGCGTACACGGCGCTGCTGACCAACAGCACCTGGGGCGACACCTACAAGGTGGTGCGGCGTGACATCTCGCCCACCGCGAACTGCCTCGGCCCGGCGTCCACCGCCTTCGGCGGACAGTCCCTCCCGATCGAGCTCACCTCGGCGCTGGACGCCCGGTGCGTGCGGGTCACCGCCGCCGCCACGGACAAGCTGTGGCTGTCTGCGCGCTCCTCGGACGGCACGGTCGAGTCGCAGGTCATCGACGCCGACGGCAAGTACGTCTGCACCCAGTGGGCCGGCGCCGTGAACCCCTGCCGGCTCACCGGCTCGACCTCGTACACCATGGTCGTGGTCGCGGCCGGGTACGGCGGCACCGCGATCCACGCCAACGTGGACACCTGGACGGTCGGCACGTCGAGCGGCTGGGCGCCGGAGTGCACCGCGCACCAGGTGTCGATCGCCGGGTTCCCGACCCGCAGCGGGGTGTTCACCGAGTCGTCCACCGCGTACTGCGCGGTGATCGACCTGCAGCCCTCGCAGTCCTTCACGGTGTCCGGCGTCACCAGCGCGACCTCGGGCGTCCAGCCGTTCGTCTGGCTGCTCAGCCCCGGCAAGTGGACCACCGGCGACCTCAGCTACCAGTGCGGCAACAACTCCGGCGTGTTCGGGGCCCGCTGCCAGAGCACCAGCTCCGCCGAGGGCGGCCGGGCGATCCTGGTGATCGGTCCGGGCCGGGCCGCGACGCCGATCGAGTACAGCTTCCAGGGCACCTGCGAGTACCCCAACTGCACCGGTCCGGCGAACCCCCTGACGGTGGGCGCGGTGAGCCCCGCCACCGGCGCCGCCGGGACGCGGGTCCAGGTGGAGATCCGCGGCAGCGGCCTCACCCTGGGCAGCAAGCTGGGTCTGCGCCGCGACGGCGTCCCGACCCCGCCGCTCGTGACCCCGCTCTCGGTCAACGCCGACGGCACCTCGCTGCACGTCCTGGTGGACACCAACGGCCTCGCGCCGGGCAGCTACGACATCCAGGCCGACGGCTACCGCACGGTCCTCGCCAACGCGTTCACCGTCAAGGCCGCCCAGGCCGCGACCAAGGGCCGGTTCGTCCCCGTTCCGCCGTCCCGCATCCTCAACACCGTCTCGGGCGTCGGCGCCCCCGCCGGCCGGGTCCGTCAGGGCGGTGTGGTGACGCTGCAGGTCGCCGGCGTCGGCGGGGTCCCGGCCAGCGGCGTCACCGCGGTCGTGATGAACGTGACGGCCGTCAACCCCACCCGGAACAGCGCCATCTCGGTGTACCCGAGCGGCCGGCCGGTGCCCGACCTGCCGACCGTCAGCTTCGCGGCCGGGCAGAACGTGCCCAACCTGGTGACCGTGCCGCTGTCCAACGGCAAGGTGGACCTGCGCAACGCCTGGGGCGAGGTCGACCTCGGCGTCGACATCGCCGGGTACTACACGGACGGCGGCGCCGGCTCCCTGCTGAGCCCGATCAACCCGACGCGCATCCTCAACACCGTCTCGGGCGTCGGCGCACCCGCCGGTCGGGTCGGCTGGGGCGGCGTGGTGCCGCTCCAGGTGACCGGGGTCGCCGGCGTCCCGGCCACCGGCGTGACGGCGGTCGTCATGAGCGTGACCGCCGTCAACCCCACCCGGACCGGGTACGTCACGGCGTACCCGCACGGCCAGGCGGTGCCCGACGCGTCGAACGTCAACTTCACCACCGGGCAGAACGTCTCCAACCTGGTGACCGTCCCGGTCGGAGCGGACGGCAAGGTCGACCTCTACAACGCCTGGGGCGAGGTCGACCTCGGGGTCGACGTCGTCGGGTACTACTCCGCCAAGGGCGCCACCTACTCGGCGTCCGACCTGGTGCGGCTGATGGACACCCGCACCGGCGAGGGCGCCCGGATCGGCGCGTTGGGCGGGGCGGGCGACGTGGTCAGCCTGAAGGTGGCCGGGGTCGAGGGCGTGCCCTCGACCGGCGTCACCGAGGTGCTGATGAACGTCACCGTGGTGTGGCCGACCGACACCAGCTTCCTGACGGTCTACCCGCACGGGACGGAGCGTCCGGACGCCTCGAACATCAACTACCGGCCGGGTGAAGTCGTGTCCGCGCTGGTGATGGCGCCCGTGGTGGACGGGCGGGTGTCGTTCACCAACCAGTGGGGCGCCACCGACGTGGTCGCCGACCTGATCGGCTACTTCTCGGCCTGAGCCCTCGGCCCCGGCCCGATCCGCGGAGACGGAGAGCCTGCCGCGCCGCCCGGACCACCGGGCGGCGCGGCATCGCCGTTTCCGGGGGCGTCCCCGCTCCGACCGGTACCCGGGGGGCCGCCCTCCTACACCGCCTCGGTCGCGCGGATCGAGTACCGGCCAGGCTCCCGCCGAGGCCCTGAGCCGCACCGTCGCGCCCACTGCTTCGCCCCCGGCAACGCCCAAGCGGCCGCGCCGACTCCACCTGCACCGTCGTCGCTTCCCGGTGTCCCACCGACGTCGTCCGCACCGACGGGATACCCGGTTGAGGCGGCGTGAAGGGCTCGTGGATACTTGTGCCGCCCTTTCCTGCAGTCTGCCTGGGAAGGGCCTTCTGTCGGCGCGCCAGTCGGGACAGCGCCGCACCTCACGCCGTGTCATATCAGGGGGAACTCCGCCCATGGCAATATCCCGTCGCGTCGGCCTGGCCGTCGCGATCGCCGGCTCCGCGGTCGCCGGGACCGTGCTGCCGTTCACCGCCCACGCCGCGAGCGCGGCCGTGCTCCACGTGAACAACGCCTACAACGCGAACTGCTCCGACGGCGGGACCGGCACCCAGGCGCAGCCGTTCTGCACCGTCCAGGCCGCCGCGGACGTGGCCGAACCGGGACAGACCGTCCAGATCGCGCCCAACCTCCGACTCATCGGCCAGGTCACGATCAAGCGCTCCGGTCTGCCGGGCAAGCCGATCGTCCTCAAGGGCGACATCCCCTACGACACGCCGTCCTCGCTCGTGGGAACCGACTCGTGGGGCCAGGGTGAGACCCCCGCGCCGCACGCCTTCGTGTTCGAGGGCGTGCACGACGTCACCGTGACCGGCCTCAGCCTCGCCGCCCCGCAGGAGGCCGTGCTCGTCAAGGACTCCGCGCGGATCGTCCTGGACCGGAACGACGTGTCCGGTGGCAACCCGGTCTTCAACGGCGTCCGGGCCTACCCCGAGGCGACCCCGACCATCCGGGTCACCGGGACCAGCGCGGACGTCACGGTCAGCCGCACCCGGTCCTACGGGGCGCCCGTCGCCGCCGTGGCCGTCGAGGCCGGGGTGAGCGGCACCGTCGTCACCACCAACCAGATCGTGGAGGCCACCGGCCGGGGCGTGATCGCCACCGACGCGCCCGGCACCGTCGTGGTGAGCAACACCTTCGCCCGCAACTGCCAGACCGACCTGGAGCTCGCCGGCACCTCCACCGGGGCCGTGGTCGAGAACAACATCCTCTACAAGTGGCCCGCCTCCCAGTGCACGGGCACCTATCCCACGGCGACCCCGCTGGTGGTGTCGGCCGGCTCCACCCAGGGCACCAAGGTCGACTACAACTCCGTCGTCCGGTCGAGCCCGCTCTCCTACTCCTGGGGCGGCACGTCCTACGCCACCCCCGAGGACTTCCGGGCCACCGGGCAGGGCGCGCACGACAACGACGCGAACCCGCAGTTCAACCAGGCGATGGAGTACGAGCCGGCCGGCACCGTGGGCCTGACGGACGCGGCCGACCCGACCGCCCCCGGCATGCTGGCCACCGACCTCTACGGCCGGGCGCCGGCCGACCACCCGCTCCCCGACACCGCCCCCGCGGGCTTCCGGGACCGGGGCGCCATCGAACTCCAGGACCCACTGCTCGTCGACCTGAACGGCCGCCCGGCGCCCGTACAGGACCACCCGCTCAACGCGTCCTTCTGGGTCGAGTTCTCCCCCGGCTGGTCGGGCACCGGAACGCTGGACTTCGGGGACGGCAGCACGCCCCTCGTCGTCCGGTCCGGGTTCAACTTCCCCGAGCACGACTACCCGGCCGCCGGCACCTACACGGCGACGCTGACCGGCACCAGCCAGTACGGCCTGGTCCGCACGGCCACCGGCAAGGTGACCATCGCTCCGGTCCCGGACCTCAGGGCGCAGTTCGGCTGGGGCAACGGCGACCGGTCCCGCGCCCAGGTCACGGTGCAGGCCCAGACCACCAGCCCCTGGCCGGTCGTCCGGCACGTCTTCGACTTCGGTGACGGCACCGCCCCCGCCGTCGTCGAGGGCCCGAACACGCCCGCGCCCCTCACCCACGAGTACGGCGTCGGCGGCACCTACACGATCACCGAGACCGTCACCGACGACCACGGCCGCTCCGCGAGCAGCTCGCGGGCCGTACGGGTCGCGGGCCCGCAGGCGGGCGTGCCGTTCACCGGCTACTTCGGCGGCCCGACCAGCCACAACGGCCTGTTCGACAACGGCCGCTGGGCGCTCTCGTACAACAAGTCCGACTCGACGCCGTCCAGCAACTGGAGCTTCGGCGACCCGGGCGACCTCCCCGTCGTCGGCAACTGGGACAACACCTGCCAGTGCCAGTCGGGCATCTACCGTCCCAGCACCTCCACCTTCGCCCTGAAGCACGGTGACGGCTCGGTGTCGACGGTCCAGTTCGGCGATCCGGGGGACGTCCCCGTGGTCGGTGCCTGGGACCGCGGCCGGAACGACCAGCTGGCCGTCTACCGGCCCAGCGCCGGCCTCCTCGCCGTGCGCCACGACGACGGCAGCGTCAGCACCCTGCGCTTCGGCGACCCCGGCGACCTCCCCGTCGTCGGCGACTGGGACGGCGTCCACCACGCCCAGTTCGGCGTCCTCCGCCCCGGCCGCAACGCCGGCGACCCCAACCTCTTCATCCTGCGCCACGACGACGGCAGCGTCTCCACCGCCACCTACGGCGAGAAGGGCGACCTCCCCGTCGTCGGCGACTGGCTCGGCACCGGCCGCACCACGTACGGCGTCTTCCGCCCCAGCACCCACGTCTTCGCACTGAGCTACGCCTACGCGGGCCGCGCCGACGTCGCCTACACCCTCTACAACTGACATCCCACCGGCGAACCCGGGGCGGCGCTCGACCGAGCGCCGCCCCGTGCCTCCCCGGCTCCCGGAGGAGGCCGTACGTCCACAGCTGTCGGCGTGCCGGTCGGGCGACACCGACCTCGCGCTGAACCACCACAGGGGAGATCCCGCCCATGCCCGCACTCCGTCGCACCGGCCTGGCCGTCGCGATCGCCGGCTCCGCGGTCGCCGGGACCGTATTGCCGTTCACCGCGCACGCCGAAACCGCCGTGCTCTACGTCGACAACACCCACTACCTGCTCTGCTCGGACACCGGCCCCGGCACCCGAGCCCAGCCGTTCTGCACCATCCAAGCCGCCGCGGACGTGGCCGAACCGGGGCAGACCGTCGACATCGCGGCAGGCCATGACTACATCGGCCAGGTCACCGTCAAGCGCTCCGGCCTGCCGGGCAGGCCGATCGTCTTCAAGAGCGACGTCATCTACCGCACGCCGCACACGTTCGCGGGAACCAGGTCGTGGCGCCAGGGCGACACCCCCGCCCCGCACGCCTTCCTGTTCGACGGTGTCCACGACGTCACCGTGACCGGCCTCAATCTCGCTGCCCCGCAGGAGACCGTGCTCGTCAAGGACTCCGCGCGGATCGTCCTCGACCGCACCGGCGTGAGCGGCGGCGACCCCGTCTCCAACGGCGTCCGGGCCTACCCCGAGGCGACCCCGAGCATCCGGATCACCGGAACGAGCACGGATGTCACGGTCAGCCGCACCGAGATCTTCGGGGCGCCCGTCGCCGGCGTCGCGGTCGACGCCCGGGTGACCGGAACCGTCATCACCACCAATCTGATCACCGAGGGCAAGGGCCGGGGTGTCGTGGCCACCGACGCTCCCGGCACGGTCGTGGTGGGCAACACCTTCGCGCGCAACTGCCGGACCGACCTGGAGCTCACCGGGAACTCCACCGGAGCGGTCGTCGAGAACAACATCCTGACCAGGGTCCCCGCCGCCGCCTGCGACGGCACGACCCCGACGGCGATCCCGCTGGTGGTGTCGGCCGGCTCCGCGCAGGGCGCCAAGGCCGACTACAACACCGTCGTGCCGGCGGGCGCGGACGCCTACTCCTGGGGCGGCACCGCCTTCGCCACCCCCGAGGCCTTCCGGACCACCGGACAGGGCGTGCACGACAACAGCGTCGACCCGCAGTTCACCGAAGTCCCGGCGGACTACACCCCGCCCGCCACAGCGGCCCTGACGGACGCGGCCGACACCACCGCCCCCGGCATGCCGACCACCGACCTCTACGGCGCCGAGCCGGCCGACCACCCGGACATCCCCAACACCGGCACCGCCGGCTATCGGGACCGCGGCGCCGTCGAGCTCCAGGACCCGATGAGCGTCCGCGTGAGCGCCGTCCCGTACTACCGGGAGGGCCGCCCGCTCAACGCCCGATTGACGGTCGACTTCTCCGCCGGCTGGTCGGGCACCGGCACGCTGGACTTCGGGGACGGCAGCGCGCCCCTCGCGGTCGGCCCCGGGAGCAGCGTCGTCGACCACGACTACCCCGCCGCCGGCACCTTCACCGCGGCGCTGACCGGCACCAGCCGTAGCGGCCTGGTCCGCACGACAACGCATTCGTTCACCCTGCGACAGGTGCCCTCCCTCACGGCGGAGTTCTCGTGGGGCACCTACGACCGGTCCCGCGCTCGGATCTGGGTGAGGACCGAGGACCACAGCCCCTGGCCGATCACCCGGCGCGTGCTCGACTTCGGCGACGGCACCGCTCCGACGGTCGTCGAGGGCCCGAACCCGGCCACCGACCTCACCCACGAGTACGGCGTCGGCGGCCGGCACACCATCACCGAGACGGTGACCGACGACCACGGCCGCTCCGCGAGCACCTCGGTGGAGGCCAAGGTCTCCGGCCCGGTGCCGGGCGTGCCGTACACCGGCAACTTCGGCGGCCCCGACGACCACAACGGCCTGTTCGACAACGGCCGCTGGACATACTCGTACGACAAGACCGACACGCAGTACTCCAGCAGCTGGAGCTTCGGGGACCGCGGCGACATCCCGGCCATCGGCAACTGGGACGGCAGCTGCCGGTGCCAGACCGGAATCTACCGGCCGAGCACCGCCACCTTCGCCCTGCAGCACGGTGACGGCTCCGTCTCGACGGTCCAGTTCGGCGACCCGGGTGACATCCCGGCAGTCGGCAAGTGGGACGGCAGCAACCGGAACGACCAGTTGGCCGTCTACCGGCCCAGCGCCGGCCTCCTCGCCGTGCGCCACGACGACGGCAGCGTCAGCACCCTGCGCTTCGGCGACCCCGGCGACCTCCCCGTCGTCGGCGACTGGGACGGCGTCCACCACGCCCAGTTCGGCGTCCTCCGCCCCGGCCGCAACGCCGGCGACCCCAACCTCTTCATCCTGCGCCACGACGACGGCAGCGTCTCCACCGCCACCTACGGCGAGAAGGGCGACCTCCCCGTCGTCGGCGACTGGCTCGGCACCGGCCGCACCACGTACGGCGTCTTCCGCCCCAGCACCCACGTCTTCGCACTGAGCAACGCCTACGCGGGCCGCGCCGACGTCGCCTACACCCTCTACAACTGACATCCCACCGGCGAACCCGGGGCGGCGCTCGACCGAGCGCCGCCCCGGCGCCTTTCCCCCAGATTCCGTCCCGGCTCACACACCGGTCGGGGCGGCCCTGGAAGGCCCCGGCGGACGGCGCCACGCTCCATGGGGCTTGAGCGCGGCTCAGCTCTGTCAGGGGGCTTCGGAGGACTGGAGTCCTGGCCACCGAGACGGCCCTGCCCGCCGCGAGCAAGGCCCACGGCGGCTGCCGGCTCCAGCCTCAGGAGTCCATCGCCGCCCGGTCGGCCGCACTGCGGAGAACGCAGAACTCATTGCCCTCGGGATCCGCGAGGACGGCCCAGCCGGGACCTTCGGGCTCCCGGCGGTCATCGACGAGGGTGGCCCCGAGGTTCAGCAGGCGCTCGACCTCCTCCTCGCGCGTGGTCTCCGGACGCAGGCACAGGTGGAGCCGGTTCTTGACCGTCTTCGGTTCCGGCACCTGGTTGAAGTGCAGCAACGGGCCCTCCGGCAGCATCACTTCGGTTTCCGGATCACCCGGCCTGTCATCCGGATGCAGCGGACAGCCGAGCACCTCACTCCAGAACCGAGCCAGCGCATAGGCATCCGCACAGTCGATCGCCACGTTCTGCAACACCGAGACCATGCCCCGAGCCTGCCCGAAGGACCGCTCGGTTCGCCACCCGGTCGCAGCCGGCCGACTGCGCCGGCGCTCTCGTGCCCGTCCCTACACCGCCTTGGTCGCGCGGATCGAGTAGATCAGCGGGGAGCGCGGGTGCCCCTCGGGGAAGCGGTAGGCGCCGTCGTCCGACTCCAGGACCGGGAAGCGGGGGAACAGGGTGAAGTCGTGCTCGTGCAGGAACTCCACGCGCAGGCCCGCGGTCACCAGGGCGCTGACGACCTCGCCGATTCCGTGCTGCCATTCGACGGTCACGTTCGCGGTGGTCTCCGCGCCCAGGTCGGCATAGGTGCCGGGCTCGTCCCAGACCGTCGGCTCGCGCCGGAAGTAGTCGGTCTCCACCGTCCGGCCGTCCTCGGCCAGGATGTCGGCGAACGGGTGGAACTCGGCCAGGTAGAGGAAGCCGCCCGGGGCGACGAGCGCGGCCGCCGTCCGCGCCCAGCGGTCGATGTCGGGCAGCCAGCACAGGGCGCCCAGACCGGTGTAGACGATGTCGAAGGTCCGGGCGTCGAGCACGTCGACGGCGTCGTACACGTCGGCGGCGACGAAGCGGGCCGTGCTCGCGCCGATCTCCTTGGCGAGGCCGTCGGCCACGGCCACGGCCGGCTCGGAGAAGTCGAGCCCGGTGACGGTGGCCCCGCGCCGGGCCCACGCCAGCGTGTCCAGGCCGATGTGGCACTGGAGGTGGACCAGGGTCTTTCCGCCGACGTCGCCGACCTCGGCGAGTTCGAAGTCCCGGAGCGCCTCCCTCCCGGCGACGAAGCCGGGGACGTCGTAGAACGCGCCGGAGGTGTGGATCGGGACGCGCTCGTCCCAGTTGGCGCGGTTGGCCGCGCGCCAGTCTGCGGGTACCGGATTCTCCGTCATACCGGCCACGCTAACCACCGGCACGCACACCGCCCAAGGCAATTTCGACGAGCGGCCGCAGGAATCCGCCGGCACCTTCGACAGCGCCCCCGGCCCGCCCCTCGATCGGGGCGGGCCGGGGGCGCTCGGGTCGGCGCGGATCGCCGTTACCGTCGCGGCCCGGCCACGGCGTACAGCACGGTTCCGGTCACCAGCAGGGTCATCGCCGTCCAGGTGGCGGCCGTCGTACCGGGCGGCATGAGCATCCAGCCGACCACCTCGCCCACCCGGCCGGCCGGCACCGTGCCGAAGAGGATGATCCCGAGCCAGCCGGTCGGCAGGGTCCACGCGTACTGCGCCCCGAACACGGTCGCCCCCAGCGCGGCCAGGCCGACCAGGCCGGCGGCGTCCCGGGCGAGGACCGCGGTGGCGGCGAGCTCGGGGCCGGCCGCCTGGACGGCCAGCAGCACCGCACCGGCGAACGTGCCGATCAGCAGCACGTGCACCGCCCGGCGGAGCACCCACCGGATCGCGGCCGTCCTGTCCAGCATGACGTCCTGCCCACCGAGCCCCAGGGCGGCGGCCGCCACGTTCGCGGTGAGCACCAGGACCACGGTCGGCAGGTCCACCGGGCCCTCGCCGCTGCCCGGGGCGAGGGACCACAGGGCCAGTGCGGTGAGCGTGACCACGGCGGCCGAGACGGGCACCTGGCGGGAACGCGCGTACAGCGTCAGCCACCTCATCAGGACCTCTCTCCCACCAGGGCCGAGAACGCATCCCTCGGCGAACAGGAGAGCGAGGCGGTGCGCACCTCCGCGATCCGCGCGCGCTGCTCGGCCGGCGACAGCGTCGCCAGCTTCTCCCAGGCCGCATCGGCCCTCGCCCATTCCGCGCTCGAGTACGGGTCGGCCTCCCTCGGCTCCAGCGGTTCGAGGCGGGGCTCACCGAGGGCCCAGCTCGCGACGAGGCTCTGGGCGGCGACGTCGCTCAGCCCGCCGCCCTCCCGGGCGTTGTGCCCGCGGCAGTTCGGTGCCAGGCCCTGGGCGACCAGGAGGCGCGTCAGGTCCTTGCCCGTCGCGCGGGCCATCAGCGTCTCGTCGAAGTCGACCAGCACCACGTCGGCCGAGAGCGGGCGGTTCTCGCCGAGCGCCCGCAGTGCGGTGTCCTCCCGCACCGAGCCCGGCGCCTTGTCCCCCAGGGCGTCGTGCAGCAGGCGCAACGCCTCCTTGCCGTGCGGCGCGAGCTCCGGCAGGCGGTACCGGTTCGCCTCCGTCACGCACACCGGACCGTCGCACACCAGGGTGGCGGCGGCCCGGTCGACGACATAGGTGTCGCGCGCATGGGCCGGCAGGACCAGCAGGGCCAGGGCCGCACCGACCAGCACGGGCACCACCGCGAGCAGCCGGGTCCGGCGGGTCGCGGCCACCAGCAGCGCGAAGCCGGTGGCGAGCAGACCGAGCAGCCAGAGCGTCTGGCCGACGTGCACGGAGCCGGACAGGGTCAGCAGCATCTCCCGCGGTTCCGGGGTCACGGGTGACAGCTGGGCGAGCCGGTTCGGCGCTTGGCTCGCCGGCCGTTCCCCCTCGACGATCGGCCGTAGGAGGCCGTTCAGCACCAGGAGGACGAGCATCACCAGGGCCGGCGGGGTGAGCGCGAAGGGCAGCGCCCGCGCGACGCCCATCCCGAACACGGCGCCGGCGACCAGGGCCAGCGCCGCCACCAGCGAGATCGGCAGCCACCCGAGGGGCAGGTAGGTGGTGCCGCCGAGGGCCACCTGGACGCCGCCCACGAGGACGAGCAGGCCGAAGCCCGCCACCAGCGCGAGCGCCGTCGCACCGGCCGGCAGCGCCGCACGGCGCCAGGCCGGCCGCGGCGTGGTCGTCAGCAGCTCGCCCATCCGCGAACGGGAGTCGCGCAGCCCGTACAGCGCCCCGAGGCCCACCACCAGCGGCCACCAGAAGCCCAGCAGGTACCGGGTCCACATGGCCATGGAGGTCCACTGGGCCGTCCACCCCGTGGTGCCCTGCCACCAGACCCCGTCGATCAGACAGAGGACCGCCAGGCTGCCCCCCAGGATGAGGATGCCGCCCCACGGAGCGGCCGAGCGCCTCAGCTCGGTCCGCAGCACACGTCCGTTCACCAGGTGCCCCCCGGCCGCTCGGAGTGGCTGAGCAGCGCCGAGTAGCCGCGCTCCAGAGGGCTGTCGCCCGGGTACTTGGACGTGCCCGCCGCGGCCAGGACCTCCGGTGGGCCCTGGAAGACGAGCCGGCCGTCGGCGAAGAGCACCACGTCGGTGCAGGCGGCCGCGACGTCCTCGACCAGGTGGGTGGAGACGACCACACAGGTGTCGCGACCCAACTCCTGCAGCAGCTCGCGGAAGCGCAGCCGCTGTGCCGGGTCCAGCCCGACCGTCGGCTCGTCCAGCAGCAGCAGCATCGGGTCGTTGACGATGGCCTGGGCGATGCCGGCCCGTCGCACCATGCCGCCGGACAGGGTCTTCATCCGCTGGTCGGCGCGGTCCGCCAGACCCACCCGTTCCACGGCCCGCTGGACGGCGGCGGGGATGTCCGCCTTCGGGACCTCCTTCAACCAGGCCATGTACTCGACGAACTCGCGCACCGTGAAGCGCTTGTAGTAGCCGAACTCCTGCGGCAGGTAGCCGATCCGGCGGCGCAGCGCCCGGTGGTCGCCGATCCCGCCCGCGGAGCTGCCGAGCAGCTCCAGTTCTCCCCCGGCGGGGCGCAGCACGGTGGCCAGCGCCCGGATCAGGGTGGTCTTCCCCGCACCGTTGGGCCCCAGGAGGCCGTGGGTGCCGGTGCCCAGCGAGAGGTCGAGCCCGTCGACGGCCATCTTCCGCCCGGCCCGGACCTTCAGGCCGGCGGCCCGGACCTCCCAGGCGTAGGTCTTCGGCGCGGTGTCGACCGCGCTCGTCGTGGGTGTCATGCGGTGGGTCCTTCCGGGGGTCAACATGGGGTTCACGGCGTCGGGCCGGTTTTCACAGCGTTGAGCTGGGTTTCACGGCGTTGAGCTGGGTTTCACAACGTCGAGTACGCGTTTCTGCGGGCGATCACGGCGCCGACGCCGAGGGCGAGGAGCAGTCCCCACAAGGGCAACCGGTCCGGCTCCAGGGCGAGGGGGGCGTGGCCGGTGGCCCAGGCCGGTCCGGCGATGACGGCGCCCCACACGGCAACCAGCGCGGCGGCGGCACGGCTGACGCCGACCACGCTGCCCAGGGCCAGGGCCGTGGAGGTGAAGGCCAGCGAGGGCAGCAGCCACTGCGCGGCCGTCATGGCGCCGGTCAGCCACCCCTCCACCAGCAGCCCGGGCAGGGCCACGAGGAGGACCGCCGTGGTGCGTCGGAGCAGCAGGGGCAGACCGGCCCGGGCGGTCGAGGCCGTCAGTTCGTACGCCGGGTCCAGGCCGCGCGACCACAAGGCGGCGACACCGCACAGCGGCAGCACCGGCGCGACCAGCAACACCGGCGAGGCGCCGCCGAAGAGCGACGGCGGCCCGGCCACGTCCAGCAGCAGCGCCACCAGGATCACCGTGAGGGTCATGGCCAGCCACGGGGCCATCGCCGGTGTCATCCAGGCCGACACCCACCTCGGGCGGTACCGCCGCGAGGGCGCCCTGACGGCCGCGTCCAGCTGCGGTTCCAGACCGGCCCGGACGGTGTCGACGAGCGCGGCGATGCCGGGGGCCCCGGTCGCCACGGCGGACGACAGGCGACTGCGGCACGTCGCACAGGTCTCCAGATGGGCCTCCAGCGCCCACACCGTGTCCGCGGCCATCGTCGTGTCACCGCGTGCGTACTCGTCGATCAACCGCATCGACGCATGGTCCGCGCTCATGCCATCGCCTCCCGCATCGCGATCCGGGCCCGTCGGGCACGGGTCTTGACCGTTCCCTCGGGCAGTCTGAGCAGGATGGCCGTCTCCCGGACGGAGAGCCCGTCGAGCACCATGGCCTGCAGCACCTGTCGCAGTTCCGGCGCCAGTTGCCGCAGGGCGTCGCCGACGTCGCCGCCGACGGTCCGGGCGAGCACCTCGTCCTCCGCCGCGGGCACCACGGCCGACTCGGCGGCGGCGACCGGCGGTTCGGCGTGGTGGGCGCGGCGCCGGAACGCGTCGACGAGGCGGCGCGCCGCGATCGTCCACAGCCACCCGACGGCCGAACCACCGACCGCACTCCCGGCGAACGCGCCGGCCGCGCGCCACACCGCCAGGTAGGTCTCCTGCATGACCTCGGCGACGATCTGCTCGTCCGCGCAGCGACGGCGCAGCCGCACCGCCAGCCACGGCGACGTGCGCCGGTACAACTCGTCGAACGCCTTGCGGTCGCCCCTGGCCACCAGCCGGAGGAGGCGTTCCTCGTCCAGCTCGTCCAGTGCTCTCCTGCGTGATCTCACACCAGCCAGACGACAGATCCGGCGCGCAGGTTCTGCATCCGGAGTGATCTGCGTCACAGCGTCAGGTGCGGGGGTTTGCGACCCCACTGGTCGCTCCGGCCCCTCTGGCCCCGTTGGCCCCGCCGATCACCCGGGCCCCGCCGATCCCCCCGATCGCTTCGGTCCTTCCGGGTCCCCCGGGTCCCCCACCTCCCGGCGGGTCCCCGCTCAGCCCCGCAGCGCCGTTTCGAGCCGGTGGCGGTACGCGTCCAACCGGCTGCGGCCGGGGGCGAAGACGGGCATCTGCCGCAGGATCCCGCCGACCGCCGGCGGCGCGTGCTCGATCGCCCAGCGGATCTCCTCGTCACCGGCGCCCGCGTCACCGCCCGCCGCGAGCTCGCGGGCGAGCGCCCCGTACATCGCCGGCCCCAGGGCGTGCTTGGCCTGGTGCGGGGTGGCGATCGGGTGGATGTACGGGCTGGCCGCCGCGTAGCCCGCGGCGCGAGCGGCTGCCGTGGCCACCGGGTCACCGACGTCGCGCGCGGCCGCGAGGGCCGCGACGGCGACCGAGCGCAGCTGCGCGGTCCGCCTCCCGTCGCGGGTGAAGACGCGGATGCCCTCGACGGCCTCGCGGGGGCGGGTGTCGGCGGAGGCCCGCGCCTCGAAGAGCGGCAGCACCCGCTCGGCGCAGTCGGCCGCCCAGGCCCCGAGAAGTCGGCGGTCTTCGTCACTGATCATCACCGTGTCCACCCGCCCATCCTGCCCGCTGCCGCCGGTCCCCGTCGCCGTCGCGCCGGTGTCGTACGGGGCCTGCCGTCAGTGTGCTCGGGCAGGTGGTCCCGGGCAGGTGGTCTCGGTCTTCGCCGGCCGCCTCCCGGAAGGCCCTTCCGTTCGTCACCGACGACGTACGTCCGGACCATGACGAGGAGACGGGCGCGACATCCCCTGCGGTGCGGGCCATGTGAGTCGCCCGTGGTCGCCGGGTTCAGCGTCGCGCGTGGCGGATCTTCAGTCGTCCCATCCCCATGGCGCCGGAGATGCGGATCGTCGGCCCGTCGGGGCGAGCGCCCCGACGGGGCTTGTAGAGCGTGTCCTTCCACCCGGCGCGCAGCCCCGCGGCGTCGACGATCGCGTCGCGAGGCACCGTGATCTTGGCTCGGCCGGTGCCGAGGTGCAGTTCGATGTCGACCACCGGGTGCTCGATGACCGCCCGGGAGAGGTCCAGATGCACCCTGCCGAGAGCCGACTCGACCTTGAGGAACCGCGGCACCCGCCAGGCGCCGACCCGCCGGATCCGTCCACTGACGGCGCCGATCGTGGACGTGGTGCCGGCGTCCTGCGCCGGGAGCGTGGACAGCGCCCGGGCCAGTTCGCCGTGCGTCGAGGCGGTGAGCGCCTGCTGGAGGCACTCGTCCATCTCCTCGTGCGAGAGGTGGCCGGCGGCGTAGGCCTCCTGGAGGCGCCGCACACCCGCGTCGCGGTCGCCTTCGCTGATCCGTCGCGGCAGGTCTTCCGACAGAGAGATCATCCGCTCACTCTACTGCCGCGCGGACCCCGCGAACACGCCAAGGCCCTTGGCGGGCGCGGGCCTTGGCGCCCCGCCCGCGCGGGGCGGGGCGCCGGGGGCGGGCTCACGCCGCTACAGCACGACCTCGTCGAGCTTGCCGGTCGCGATGTCGAAGACGAAGCCGCGCACGGCGTCGGTCCTCGGGACGAACGGGCTGTTCCGGATCCGGGCGGCGGACTGCCGGACGTCCGCCGCCACGTCGGCGAAGGCCTCCGCCGCCCACGGCGGCTTGATGCCCGTCTCCTCCCGGATCGACTCGCGGAAGGCGTCGTCGCCGAAGGTCAGCATCCCGCAGTCGGTGTGGTGGATCAGGATGATCTCCCGGGTGCCGAGCAGTCGCTGACTGATCGCCAGCGAGCGGATCGCGTCGTCGGTGGCGACGCCGCCGGCGTTGCGGATCACGTGCGAGTCGCCCTCGTCGAGTCCGAGCGCCGCATAGACGTCGAGCCGGGCGTCCATGCAGGCCAGGACGGCGCTCTGACGGGCCGGCGGCAGCGGCAGCGGTCCCTGGAAGTCGACCGCGTAGGCGGCGTTGTTGCGGAGGTAGTGCTCGGTGGCGGTGCCGGATTCGGTCATGGCTGTCCCCTTCGAGGGCGAAGTTTCAAGGGCGGAGTCTCATGGGCTGAGCTTCAAGGGCAGGGTGCGGACGGGCGCGACAGATCGAGGCGTGGTCGCCTGGGGTGCAACGGGGCACCGGGCCGGGTCACGGCCCGCGCGGGGACCGGACGGCGACGGCGCGGCGCCCGACGAGGGCGCGTGCGGAGAACCGTGCGTCAGCAGCCGAGCGGACAGCTCGCACTGGACAGGCGGCCGTAGTCGACGTGACGACGGCGGACAAGCTCGGTCATATCCGCAAGGTAACGCCCAACCCGCCCTGTACGCCAGGGAATCCGCCCATCACCACCCGAACGAGGAAGGCCCGGGCCGACCCGGACGGGGTGCCGACCCGGCACCGGCCGTGACGAGCCAACCCCTGCGCGCCACCGTGCGCACCAAACCCACCACCACCCACACCACTTGACGGAGTTGGACCGTCGGACGATCGCACCGGGTGGGACAATGGCGGCCAAGCTTCGGCCGACTTCTCCTCGGGGTGGAACTGTTGAGCGCCGCACAGGCGATCGTCACGGCGGGCGCGTCGTGACCGAACCGCATCGACCGATCACCGCCGCAGGTCCTCAGGCGGTCGCCGCGAACGTCATCGGCGCCGCCTTCACCGGCGACCCGCACCTTCACCTCGCGCTGCCTCCCGATGTCGTCAACACCGCCCGGGACATCGCCGCACCGCCCGGTGCCGGCAACCTCGCGCTCGAACCGAACTGCGTCGGCCGCGAGGACGAACTCTCCTGGCTGCGCCACGTCCTCACGACCGGCGGCGGCACCGCCGTCAGCCAACCCCCGACCATCCACGGGCTCGGCGGCATCGGCAAGACCACCCTCGCCCTGACGTACGCCCACCGGCACCGCCGGGACTACGCGCTCATCTGGTGGATCAACGCCGAATCCCCCAACCGGATCGAGCAGTCGCTCGCCGCCCTCGCGGTACGCCTCTACCCCGCGTGGGCCGGAAAGGCCACCGAGAAGGAAGGCGTCGCCTGGGCCATGGCCTGGCTCCAGTGGCACCCGGGGTGGCTGCTCGTCTACGACAACGCCGAGGCCCCACGGGACCTCGATCCCTACCTCAGCCTCGCGGGCGGCCACCACCTCATCACCACCCGCCGCACCACCGGCTGGCGCTCCGTCCCCACCTACGAACTCGGCGCCCTCCTTCCTGACGAAGCCACCGAGCTCCTCCTCACCCGCGCCCTGGGGGCCCGCGCGCCCCGGCCCCGCGAGCGGCACGAGGCCCGGACCCTCGCCGCCGAGTTCGGGTACCTGCCCCTCGCCCTCGACCAAGCCGGCGCGTACCTCGCCGAGCACCCGACCGTCAGCATCGACGTCTACCGCCGAAGCCTCGACACCAAGCTCCACAAGGCGGCGGACGGCACCGACCCGGAACGAACCATCGCCAGGATCTGGGCTCACACCGTCCAGACCCTCCAGAGCCGTAGCCCGCTCGCCGTCACCGTCCTGAACGCCCTGGCGTGGTTGGCTCCCGACGACATCCCCGTCACACTCCTCCGGCACGCCGTCGACGACGCGGAGGATCTGGACGACGCACTCGCGCTGCTCCGCACCTACAGCATGATCACCCTCACCAGCGAAACCGCCGGCATCCACCGCCTCGTCCAGACCGTTCTGCGTACCGCCCCCGACCGTCCCGGTCGCGCCGAGGCCGACCGCGCCCTCGCCGGGGCGCTCGACGCGCTCCCGAAGCCCGGCGACACCCCGGCACCCGACTGGGACTCGCTCATACCCCACCTGTCCGCCCTCGCCGCCACCGCCTCTGACGGCCACCACGAGGATGCGGCGAGCGGTCACTACGAAACCGCCGCCGCGTACCTGCACCGCCTGGGACGCGAGGCCGGCGCCATACACCTGCTGGAAGCGACCGTCGCAAGGCGCCGGCGGAGTCTCGGCCCCTCCCATCCCGACACCCTGGCCAGCCGCAACAACCTCGCCACCGCCTACCACGCGGCCGGCAACCTCAGGCACGCCATCACCATCCTGGAATCCACGCTCGCGCGCCGGACGAAGGCCCTCGGCGACACCCACCCCGACACGCTCACCACCCGCACCAACCTGGCCTTCGCCTACCAGGAGACGGGGGACCTCGACCATGCCATCCCGCTCTTCGAAGCGGGACTCGGCGAGTCCGAGCGAGCCCTGGGCGCCAACCACCCCGACGCGTTGAGCAGCAGCAACAACCTCGCCGCCGCCTACCAGGCAGCGGGTGACTTCGAGCGCGCCATCCCCCTGCACCGCGTCACCCTCACCCTGTCCGAACAGGCTCTCGGCCCCACCCATCCCCACACCCTGACCTATCGCAACAACCTCGCGACGGCCTACCAGGCGGCCGGCAACCTCGACCATGCCGTCGAGCTCCTGGAGAAGGCCCTCGACCAGTGCGAGGAGACCCTCGGCGACACCCACCCCGACACTCTGACCAGCCGCAACAACCTCGCCACCGCCTACCACGCGGCGGGCGACTTCGAACGGGCCGTGCCTCTCCTGGAGACCACCCTCGCCCAGCGCGAGCAGCTCTTCGGCGAGACGCACCCCCACACCCTCACCACCCGCAACAACCTCGGCCGCAGCTACGCCTCGGCGGGATTCCTGGAACGCGCCGTCCCCCTCCTGGAAGCCACCCTCACCCAGCGCGAACAGCTGCTCGGCGATGTCCACCCCCACACCCTCACCACCCGCAACGAGCTCGCTCACGCCCATGTCGCTTCCGGCGCCCCCGAACGAGCCATCCCCCTCTACGAAACCACCCTCACCCAAGCCGAACAGACCCTCGGCCCCACCCACCGACTCACCCTGGCCATTGGGGACGGGCTGACAGCCGCTCTCGCGCAGCACGGCACGAGCCGCGCCAAGCGCCGCTGGTGGCAGCGCTGGACGAGGGAGTCCGAGCCGTCGAGCCTCCCCTCCCCCCGTTCGGCACCATGACAGGAACGGGTGCTCCCATGGACGAGTTCACGATCGACGAGACCTTGGTGCGTACCCTCCCCCGGGAGCAGCATCCGGACCTCGCCAGGCTGGACCTCCGCCGGGTGGACGCCGGGTGGGACAACCACCGGTGACGCGCAGGTGGCGAGTCGGCCGTACGCATGCCCGCCCTCAGTCGCCCGGCAGCGGCCCCGGCCGCCCGGTGCCGGAGCGGTAGGCGCGGGGCGTGGTGCCCGTCAGCCGGGAGAAGTGCTGCCGCAGGCTCGCGGCGGAGGCGAAGCCGGACAGGGCCGCCACCCGCTCCACCGGCTCCTCGGTCTGCGTGAGCAGTTCACGGGCCCGGTCGAGCCGCAGGCGCAGCAGGTACTGCGGCGCGCTGACGCCGGTCCGGGCGCGGAAGCGGCGGTTGAGGCTGCTGACGCTGATCCCGGCGTGCTCGGCGAGGTCCGCGGGGGTCAGTGGGAGGTGGAGGCGGGCCTTCAGCCAGCGCAGGGTGGGTTCGATGCCCGCGCTGTCCGCGAGCTCGCGGTCGATGCCCTGCTGGACGCGGTCCGCGTGCCCGAGGAGGGGGGTGAGCAGTTCCCTGGACGTCTCGCCGGCCGTCCGCTCGCCGTGGTCCTGGGCCAGCAGGCGCAGGCAGACGTCCATCCCCCCGAAGATCCCGGCCGAGGTGAGGAAGGGGCCGTCGACCACGACCGTGCCTGCCGGATCGACCTCGATGCGGGGGTGGCGCCCCGCCAGTTCCTCGGTGTGGCGCCAGCCGGTCGTGGCGCGCCGGCCGTCGAGGAGGCCGGTGGCGGCGAGGGTGAACACCCCCGTGCCGATCGCGCCGATCCGGCTGCCCCGGGCTGCGGCGGCCCGCAGGGCGGCGACCACCCCGGGCGGCGACTCGGCCCGCGAGCGGTCGTGACCGGGCACCAGCACGACATCGGCGTCGGCGAGGCCCTCCGGCCCGTGGGGGACGGCGACGGGCAGCGGCGCCGGCAGCCCGATGCCGAGGGGGCCGGCGCCGGCGCACAGCCGCACCTCGTAGGCGACGCCCGGGTGCTCGCGCGCCGCTGTTCCGAACACCAGCCCCGGGGTGGTGAGGTGGTGTCCGGGCAGCCCGTCGAGCACGAGAACGGCGATTACCGACATACCCGGAATGTACTCGACGTCAGTCGTACTGGTGGATCGTCTTCCAGATCCAGCTCGTGTACGCGGGGACGCTGGTGTAGAGGCCGGGGCCGGTCGAACAGGTCGGGTCGGTGTCCCCGTCGCCCGAGGTGGCTCCGACGAGTTCCCAGCGCCCGCCCCGGCCCTTCTGGAGCTGCGGTCCGCCGGAGTCCCCGAAGCAGGCCATGGCGCCCGGCACCTGGCTGACCGTGCAGAGCCGCAGCCACCCCGCGCGTCCGGGGGTGCACTCGTCGACGGCTCCCCGTCGGGTCTCCAGCTGTTGCAACCGGTCGGCGAACCGGGCGTTCTGCGGGGTGTCCACGTCGGCGACGCTGCCGAAGCCGAGCAAGCGGGTCGGCGTACCGGGGCGGGCCGCCCGCTCGGCGATGCGGATCGGCGTCTCGCTCACCGGGCGGTCCAACCGGATCAGTGCGAGGTCGTCCTGGTTGGCACCGCCCCCGCCCGCGCCGATCCCGTAGCCGGGGTGGGTGATCGTCAGCTGGATGGCACGGACGGTGCCGCCGGACTTGCGCTGGTCCGAGCCGATCCGGACGGTCCCGTCCAGGACCACCCCGACCTCGGGCCGGGTGTCGACGCAGTGGCCCGCCGTCAGCACCCACCGCGGGTGGATCAGCGTCGCCCCGCAGACGCCGTCGAACAGGCCACTCGTCGGAGCCGTCATCGGGATCGAGGCCATGTACGGGTAGCGCCCGGCGGAGTCCGTCCCGTTGACGATGGCTCCGGCGCTGCCGGTCATGCCGGTGGCGCACACCGTCGCGGCCAGGGCGATCGTGGCCACGCGCGCCGCTCGGCGCGCCAGAGAGCTGATGTCGGGCATGGGAGGTCCCTTCCTTCGGGGTGCAGGGGTGCAGGGGTGCAGGGGTGCAGGGGTGCAGGGGTGCGCGAGAACGCGCTCCTCCCCAGTGCGGACACGGGGAGGTACGGATGCGGGGAGGTACGGACGCACCCTGAGGTGCGGAGACGGCGACCGGGCGTACCCCGCGCTTCCGGTGCCGCGTACCACCCATCCTCCGCACCGGTCCGCACCCGGACCAGCGGCTCCGATGTCACCCTCGGCTAAATTCTGGACATGCCAGTGATCGCTGTCCTCGCCCTCGACGGAGTACCCGGCCATCAACTCACCGGGCCGGGGGTCTCCTTCGGTACCGCCGTGCAGTGCCACCCGCACGTCGCGTACGAGGTGCGGTACTGCGCGGGCCCCGGCTTCCGTACGACGGGAGGGCCGGCGCCCTTCGGGCTCGACACCCCGTGGGGCCTGGAGGGGCTGGAGGACGCGGACACCGTACTGCTGCCCGGCCACGACGGCTTCCGCGCCGAGCCGCCGCCCGGGGTCGCCGACGCGCTGCGGGCCGCCGCGGGCCGGGGCAGCCGGATCGGCGCGATCGGGACGGGAACGTTCACCCTCGCCGCCACCGGGCTGCTGGACGGTCGGCGGGCCGCGACCGGCCGCCGGTACGCCGCGGAACTGGCGGGGCGCCACCCCCGGATCGAGGTCGACCCGGAGGGCGCGGTCACGGACTCGGCGCCGTTCCACAGCGCGGCGGGAGTGCTCGGCGGCGTCGACCTCTGCCTGCGGCTGATCACCCTGGACCACGGCGATCCGGTCGCCATCGAGACGGAGCGGCAGATCTTCCTCCAGCTCCACGACCCCGCCGGGCGGGCCGCATCCACCGACCAGACCGGCGCCGGACGCACGGTGTGCCGGGGAGTCTCCCGCCTCGGGCCCACGATCCGGTGGATGGAAGCCCACCTCGATCACCCGCTGACCCTGGAGGACATCGCCGACCACGCCGGCCTCACCGTCCGGGGCCTGACCAGGTGCTTCCGGGCCGAGACCGGGCTGCCCCCGCTCCAGCACCTCCTCCGCGCCCGCATCCAACTGGCGCAGCGCCTGCTGGAGCGCGGTGACGAGCCGGTCGAGCGCATCGCCGCGCGCACCGGGCTGGGCACGCCCGCCAACCTGCGCCACCACTTCCAGCACCACACGGGCACCAGCCCGCGAACCTACCGGACCGCCTTCCGCTCCCTCGTCTCCACCCTGACCTGGGCCGACGGCCTGCCGACCGACGCACCGGCGAGCCGCGGAACAGGTCGGTGATCCGAGACCCGGGAACGAACGACCGGGCGTCCGGAAACGAACGGCCGGCCGACAACACGGCCGAGGGGGGGGCCCCCCCCCCCAGCGGGGCCCCCCACGGCCCGGCCGCGGGGGCGGCCGGGGGGCGCGGA